>JBBQIO010000068.1:0-10264 GCA_038325015.1 Polyangia bacterium | reverse complement strand
CCTTCATCCCTATTTCGGCGTGTATGGCTCGGGTCGATTCGGGTGGTATCGAAATGCGTTCAGCCGTGGCTATGGATATCGTGGCTACGCCGGATATCGCGGCGGGTGGGGTGGGGCGTATCGTGGCGGATATCGCGGCGGCGTGTACGGCGGATATCGCGGCGGCGTTTACAACGGATACCGCGGCGGCGTGCGCACTGGCGTGTACAACGGATATCGTGGCGGTGTGTATAGCGGCTACCGCGTTGGCGCGCCGGGCGGCGTTCGTCCGGGTGCGAGCGTCGGCGGTGGGTACCGTGGCGGGGCTACGTTTCACGGCCCCGTGGGCGGTGGTGGCGGCGGTGGTGGATTCCGCGGCGGCGTCGGTGGTGGTGGTGGTGGATTCCATGGCGGTGGCGGTGGCGGCGGATTCCACGGTGGTGGTGGTGGTGGATTCCACGGCGGCGGCGGCGGTGGTGGCCACGGCGGCGGCGGACACCGCTAGAGGATCCGCTGGACTACGCGGCCAGGCGCTCCTGGAACGCGATCGGCGACAGAATGTCCGACGCGTCGGGCTGCATGGTCTGATAGAGGCGATGCCAGCGGCTGTGCGTCCCGTTCTGCACGCCACCGAGCTCGATTCCCATCCCAGCGCCGGCAACGGTCGCGCCACAAAAACGCACGATGCCAAGCAGCTCCAGGGCGGTTCCGTCGGGTAGCGAGACCTCGAAGCGGCGGATGCCGCCGATGACCTCGGTACACCCGGTGCGGACGAACATCCCATGCGCGTTGATGTCGGTGACCGTCACTTCGACGGCGCCCTCGTCGTCGAGCATGCGCGCTACGAGATTGGTCAGGATTCGCTCGGACCGCCTCTTGCTCGTGTTCAACATGGGGAGCCTCTTGATGACTACATCGTCCGCTTCGGTCCCGACTTGAGCGCCGTTGTCAAAGCCACTATTTCAGCTCGAACGGATAGGTCACCACGCTGGCGCCGCCGGATCGCGGAAACGCCAGCGCGCTCACGACGCCATGCACGCAGTGAGTCAACCCGTGATGCTGCAAGAGGGCAGGCGCTTCGACGCGCACGCGGGTGACTTGGCCGCTCTTTTCGACACGCAGACCGACCTCGACCTTGCCATCGAGCGGTGCGCTGCCGACCGCGTCCGTGATGCAGCGGAAGATCGCGGGATCCGCGGCGTGAACGGTCCGGTCGAGCTCGTCTTGCGACAACTCGTGCTCGGTGTCGGGCTGGGACAGGTCGATGCGCTCGGGACGACCCAGTGTGTCTCCCTGGGCGAGCATCTTTTCGTCGCCGGGGTGGAGCTCGACTTCCGCCGGGGCCGCGGGTGAGTCAGCGCTGGCACCGGGGTGGCCGCGTCGTCGCCGGTCTTTGGGCGGCGTGAGGGGGCCGCTGGCAATCGTGGGCGCATCGACGCACAGATGGGCGACACAACGCGTGCCGCGGCCGCAGCGTCCGAGGCAGCCATCGGCACCCATGTACATCCAGTATGCACAGGCCACGGCGCCGATGAGGGCCGCGCCGAGAAGCATTCCACCGAGCCAACGAGACATGGGCGCATCTTAACGGACGGGCAGCCACTCCGGGGTGACGGTCACGGAGGCGAAGAGGCGCAGGACGGATTCGACGGTCAACGGCTTGGCGAGAATTCGTTGTGCACCCGATTCGTTCGCGTGTCGCACATCGTCGAACGTGCTTTGAGACGACAGGATCACCACCCGCGTATTGCGCAGCGACGGAGCGGCTTTGATGCGGGCGCATGCGACAAAACCGTTTTCGCCGGGCAGCACACAATCGAGCAGGAGCAGGTCTGGCTTCTCCTTGGTCAAGAGGGCGACGATGTGATCTGCCGTCGACCGCTCGACCACATGAAAGCCGGCGCGGCGGAGGAGCTGCGCGTGGCGGGGGCGCGTCCGATCGTCATGTTCGACGAGCACGATGCTCGGGTGAATCGGTTCGGCCGAGCTCATGAGTTGCGCTCCCGGCACGCCGAAGACACATCGGAGCTGCGTCGGCGGACTTGAGCCGGCGACTGGGTTAGGGTCGCTTCATGTCGCTTCTTGCCGCGCTCCTGATGCTGTTTGCGCAGATTGCTCCCGCTTTGATCAAAACCGAGGGGCCGCCACCGCTCGAGACGATGGTCCTCCACTGCCGCCAGAGCAGCTTTGTTGGCCCCGAGCACGCCGAGCTCCACATCTCGCGCCAGGGTGAGAACTTCTCCGATGGCCAGCATCGGGTCGACACGGCGCGGGTTGCGGCGCTGATGCGTGCGCTCGAACGGCCTTTTCCCGACCTCGATCCCACCGAGCTTGCGCCGCCGCCCGACGAGCTGCGCCGCGCCGGCGAACGGTGCGCCGACTCCTACTCGATGAAAGCCGCGGCGAAAAAGATCCTGAAGCAGAAGCTCCTCGAAGCGCTTGCCGATCCGGCGCATGTGGCGCACGCCGTGCGCGTCCTTTACGCCAGCCATCACACCGACGACTATCCGAAGTGTGATGTCGAGATCGTGCTGCACGGTGGCGCGCATCTGTCGGCGCACAGCGACGCGCAGCAGGACTATATGATCCCCTGGCTGGTCGCGGGGCGGAAGTCGTTTGCACCGGACATCGGCCGTGCGCTCGCCGCGCTTTTGCCGGCTAGGTTCCTGCAGAGGGAGCGTCTCTCCGGAGAGCAGCTTGCCGGCCATCTCGCTTCCGATATCGCGGGCGAGTTTTTGCGTTGAGCTGGACTATTCGCCGGTGTCTACCGGCTTGCCGGAATAGACCGCCTCGAAATCGGAACCCTTGAGGTGGTGAAAGTCTCCCGAGATCTCGGCAATCAACGAGTCTTGACCATCGGATCCGTTGGCGTCCCAGCCGTCGTCGCTGTCGCCCTGGAAATACCAGTCTGAGCCATTGTCCGCGATGATCACGCCGTAGGTTTTCATCGCCGCCATGACGACCTGCGATTCTTTGGTGTAGCTCGTTGTAACCACACTGGCCTTTAGGCGCAGGCGCAATCCCATCGGCGGATACGAGCCCCCCAGCGCGCTACTGCCGGCGGAGTGAGTGGCCGGCGGGATATATCCGCTCTGCGTGTTGTCGAAGGTCACGCGGATCGCGTGATTGACGGCTCCGGCTTGCACTTCGGCGAGTCGCACCAGCCCGGCCAAGATGCACAGACCGCCGGCATCACCGGAGGTCCAGCCGGCCGGTCGCAGCGCGTTCGACGAGAGATCGAATACCGCCCCGTTGGCGCACTGGAACGGCGGCGCGGTCGCGCCACCGACGCACTGCCAGGCCTCGTAGGATGTGCAGCCACTGGCGCCCTGTTCCAAGATGATGGCGTGCTGGTCGCCGCGCAGCTTTCCCGGAGTGCCGCCGGCACCGGGGTCGCCTTCGATCTTCATGCCGACGAAAAAGGGATAGGCGGTGGTTCCCGTGGCGAGATCGCCGGTGACCGGATTGGCCCCCACCCAGCCGCCGGGGCCGGGGTCGCTCTGGCTGGCGTAGAGGCTGAATACCGTCGGCTGCTGTTTTTGTCCGGCGCCGACGGGATTGAACGGGATGCCGTAGTGGTCTTTGGTGTAATCGCCCCAGTCGGGGTGGAGCGATGTGCCTGGCGACAGATGCGCGTCGTAGGTGTGGATCACCTGGACGCCGGCGCCGTCGACCTCGACGTTCCAGGCGTTGTCCGTGGGGAAGATTTCGCAGCTGCCGATCTTGGCACCGACGCCGGCTTTGGCGCCCGGGACACCACCCGGACCGGTGCCGCCGGCGCCCGTAGTGCCGCCGCCGCCGTCCGGTGACGAAGTCTGGCCGGTGCTGCTGCAACCAAAGATCGCTCCGGCTGCGACCAGCAACACGTAGATAGAACGGCTCATCGCGGCGCGTGGTGGATCAAGGCTGCAGTTAGCAGCCGCCGCCGATCGAGCCTTCGCCGCAGCACGCGGTTACGGTCTGGCTGCCGGCGCTGGTCATCGTGTAGGTCTGCGTCGAGTCGGACACAGTTGCAGTGCCGGTCCACTGCACCGGAAAGAAGGATCCCTTCGGCGTCGCCGTCATGACGACGGTGGTGCCAGCCGCGGCCGGGTAGCTCCCGGTCATCCCGGTCTCGGTCACCGTCGCAGCGCTGCCGACCTTGACCGTGATCGAGCACCAGCTCAGCGTATTGTTGACGGTCAGCACCGGCAGGGCAGGCGAGAGGTCCGGCTGCGGCGAGGGAGTCGAGCTACCGCCGCAACCGATGACGAACAGTGAAGCCGCAAGGCCCATGGCCGAGAAAATACGCATGATGAGCTCTCCTTAAAAAAAGAATTTCGAACACTCTAGCGCAGGCCGGAGCGCTCGTGAATTTCCTGCCCCAAGGTGGGTGTGGGCGGCGGCACAGTCCGGTCAGAAGCCGCGCTTGTCGACCACGTAGCCGTTCGGCGTGACGTAGACGTCGTACAGCGCGCGGCGATCGGGCAGCTGCGCGACCGACTGACCGTGCGCGCCGGCGATGAACCAGCTGAGCGGCGGCCGGTCGGCATCGCGGTAGAGGCGCGTCCACGCCCAGCTCGCGGGGCGGCGATCGTAGGCCGTGCCCGTGTGCGAATTGGCCGAAGCGGCGTCATTCCAACGTCCTTCGACGCGCGTCATGCGATATGCGGTGTCGATGCCGAGCACCGTCAAAAAGGGGCGGAAGCGCAGCACGTCGCCACCCACTTGCCACTGGTCCCCGTCGACGTCGTAGCTCTCCGTTGGGCCACGCGCGCCGTGACTGGCGATCGGCACCAGGTAGACGCGCAGGTGGTGCGGGCTGAGCTCGAACGCCTGCACCTCGGCGATCTGCGTTTGTTTGGTGAAGGCGCGCCAGCTGCCGAGGAGCGCGGCCAGCGACAGGATCGCGAGCGCGGCTGTCAAGAAGAGCAGCGACACAATGAGCGCCATGAAATAGCGCGCGGCTGAAACCGGCCGCTGCGCGCGACCCCGCAGGCGTCGCCCAACTCGTCGCAGCATCCACAAGAGTGGCCACAGGCCGACGAGCGTCGCCGTCGCGCCGACAACGATGAGCGGCCACGAGCCGCCGTCGGTCAGGTCGAGGTGCGGCATCAGACGCACATAATCGAGCTCACACAGATGACGTCGCCGCCGTAGGTCGGCGGTCGACAGCTCAACGTCTCGTCCAGGTCCTTGAACGGCGCGCAAAATGCGTCGCCTCCCAAACTCGCGCACGTGCATGGACCCGCGGCGCGGTTGCAGCCGGGCGGAATCGGCGCGCATGTCCAGCTGCTGCAATCGGCACGATCGAGAAATACGCACAGCTCGGTCGAAGGATTGCAGTCGATGGGGCAGCCTTGGGCGAGGTCGCCAGCTGCGCCAACGTCGAACGCTGCGCTATCGGGCGGAGCGCCGGTAGATGGTGGCCCGACGAGCGTCGTCCGGCAGGAGCAGACCAGAGCAATCAACGCCACAACCCATCGATGTGCAGACGTCAACGTTCGTCCACTGTGGCGAGTCGCGCTACCTTCAGGCACGCCAACAGGATTGCACGTTCATTGGTCGTTGAGCCGCGACAATTTCGCGTGCGTCCTGACTGGCTACAGCCACTCGGTCGCGGCGTTTACGCCACGTCGAGCTTCTGTCGGATCATTCCCACGTCGAAGCTGCAGATGCGGTTTCGTCCGTCCAGCTTGGCCTGGTAGAGCGCGTCGTCCGCGGACTCGACGAAGCGCTCGGGCGTGATCGACGCGGGTTCGAGCGACTGACTCGAAACGATGCCCAGGCTGGCGCGCACCGTCACTTTGCGATCGCGCGCCGCGACGGTTAGCTCGGCGAGCTTCTCTTGGATGCGGCCGCAGACGATCAAGCCGCCCTCTTTGTCGGTCTCGCTCAAGATGACGGCAAACTCCTCGCCCCCGTAGCGGCACGGTGCATCGGTAGTGCGCACGCACGCCGAGATTACTTCGCCGACCGCGACCAGCACGCGATCGCCGACCGGATGGCCGAACTCGTCGTTGAGCAGCTTGAAGTGATCGATGTCGAGCATGATCAAGCTGACCTTGCGTCCGTAGCGGCGCGTCGCCGCCAGCTCGTCCGAGAGCCGCTGATTGAAGTAACCGCGATTCCACATGCCGGTCAGCGCATCGAGCTGCGCCTTGGCGGCGAGCAGATCCACGCATCGCTTGTTGCGCAGCGCCGAGCGGACGCGCGCACACAGCTCGGCGGCATCGAAGGGCTTGGTGACGTAGTCGGTGGCGCCCAGGTCGAGGCCCTGAACCTTGTTTTCGAAGTCGGAGGTGCCGGTCAAAAAGATGATCGGTACGTGGGCGGTGCGCGGGTCGGTCTTGAGCGTGCGGCACAGCGCGAAACCGGTGGTGGTCGGCAGCACGACGTCCAGGAGGATGAGGTCCGGCAAAAGCTCGCGCGCTTTGGCCAGCCCTTCATCGGCGTCGCTGGCGTGGTGAATGGTCAGCCCCTCGTTGCGCAATCGAGCGTCGAGCAACCGGTGAATTTCCGGCGAATCGTCGATCGCCAAAATGGTTTGCGACATGATCATGCGCTCCGTCTAAGGGTTGCGTCGGCCGGAGCCACACGCACTCGTTCGCACAAGCTCAAGAGAGCCTGCAGCGCCTCGGTCACACTTTGATTTTCGGCCAGCGCTTTTTCGAGTCGAGCGGCGGCCTCGGTGATGGAGGCGAACCCGTAGCCACCAGCGGCCCCCTTGAGCTGATGGGCGAGGCGCGACAGTTGGACCAAGTCGTTGCTTTGGTGGGCGACGCGCAGAGCGGTCACGCGGGTCGGCAGCTCGTCGACGAACATGACGATGATCTCCTGCATGTCGGGGTCATCGCTGTAGGTGCTGACGAGCGGGGGAGGGGCGGCGGCGAGCAGCGTCGCCGGCGCGAGCGCCTCATTTTTGGCCAGGTAGCTCGCCACGGTCGAGATCAATTTGAAGCGGTCGATAGGCTTGGTCAGATAGTCGTCGCAACCGGCGGTCACGCAGCGCTCACGATCACCGGCCATGGCATGTGCGGTGAGCGCGATGATCGGCCGCCGATAGCCTTTGGCGCGCAGCTGGGCGGTCGCGCCGTAGCCATCGAGCTCGGGCATCTGCATGTCCATCAAGACCAGCAAGAAGGGCTCACCGGCGGCTTCGGCGGCCAGCACCTTATCCACCGCGATGCGACCATTCTCGGCGGTCACCACGGTGGCGCCGGCTTTCCGCAGATGGGTCCCGATCAGGAGCTGATTGTCGATGCCGTCCTCGGCCAGGAGGATCCGTCCCGGCCCGTCGATGCGTGGCGCGGCCGTACCGCTCGGCGTGGCCACCGGCACGCCCGCCTCGCGGAGATCGTGCACCAGGGGTACACCCGCAAGCGAGCCGGTATCGATGCTGAACGAAAAGGAGCTGCCGCGCCCGAGCTCGCTGGCCACCGCGATCTCGCCGCCCAGCATGCTGGCCATGCGTTGACAGATGGCCAACCCGAGGCCACTGCCGCCGAACCGTCGCGTCGTCGAAGCGTTGGCCTGCATGAACGGCTGAAACAGCTTGCCGACCTGGTCGCTGGTCAGGCCGATGCCGGTGTCCGTGACCTCCAGCGTGAGGCGCGAATGCTCCGTCTCCGCGTCGGCGCAGCGGACGAGCACGCGAACACCGCCCGAGTCGGTGAACTTGATGGCGTTCGACACCAAGTTGAGCAGGATCTGCCGGATGCGGGTCGGATCGCTCTGAACGCTGGCCGGGATCGGGGACTGAAAATGCACATCAAAATCGATCTTCTTTTCGATCGCCCGCACCCGCATGAGCGAGGCGACCTCGACCACGATTTGCGAGGGCGAGCAGACGATGCTCTCGACGCACATCTTGCCGGCTTCGATCTTCGAGATGTCGAGAATGTCGTTGATGATCGACAGCAGGTGGTCACTGTTGCGACGGATGGTCTGGACGTGGTTCAGGCGTTCGCTGGGCGTCAACTCGGGGTCGAGCAAGAGGTCGGAGTAGCCTTGAATCGCGGTCATCGGCGTGCGGATTTCGTGGCTCATGTTGGCCAGAAACTCGCTCTTGCTGAGGCTGGCGCTTTCGGCGGCGCGGCGCGCTTCGTCGAGCTGGACCGCTTGGTCTTTGAGACCTGTGAGCGAGTCCTGTGAGACATGAACCGCATGGGCCAGCTGCTTGCGGAGCGCCTCGGCGGCGCGCGCGGTCAGCGCGATGTAGACGCCGACGGAGTAGATGAGTGCGAGCTTGAACAGCTCGACCGGCCACGCGACGGCGTGCTGCCAGTGAGCCGTCAACACGACGGCGAGATAGCCAAGCGTGGCGAGGTGAGCAAACACGATCACGCGACGAAACGTGGTGTTGGTCTGATCCGCGACGCGCACCAGCGGCAAGAAGAAAAGCCAGCTGCGATCGGCGCCGGAGAAATAGACCGCCAACGACAAGAAGACGATGTCGGTGGACAGGAACGTCAGACCGACGCGGCTGCACTGGCGACCGCTGGCACGCAGCACCAAGAACGAGGCAACGTTGTAGCCCAGCGCGGCGATGGTGAACGCCAGGAGCGAGGTCGACTGCGCGTCGACGAAGTGGTGGTAGAGCGCAAGCAGGCCGACGATGGCGGCGAATCCCAGCGCGCGCAGGCGCGGGACTTGCGTGAGTTGATAGCGACGCTCGCGATTTTCTCGTTGGTCTCCCACAGTGGAGCTATCGACTGAGCACGTTCGGACTTGAGAATCGCCATGGAGGTGGCTGAATACGGGCGGATTAAGTATCGTGCACGGTCCCCGAGGAGGCGTGCGTGGCCGTCGTTGCGTCGAGTCGCATTACCCAGGTGGCGGTCCATGCGCGCGGCGCGCTGGTCACGCGCATCGTCGACCTGCCCCGGAATCTGCCGGCCGGCGAGATCGATGTGCAAATTGACGGCCTGACCCTCTTGGCCGACGCCGGGACCTTGCGCGCGGAGATTGCGGGGGTCAGGCAGGTCGTATCGGTGCACAGCGCACGCGCTTTTGCTGCGCAGCCGGCACGCGCCGGCGGCAGCGTCGAAAAAGTGCAAGCGCTCGAACGCCTGCTGGAGCGACTCGGGCGTGAGCGCACGCAGCTCGACACGCGACGCACGCAGCTCCTTGGGCTGCCGCTGGCACCGCATCTCCGGACACGCAAGCAGGTCGATGGTGCCGATGCTCGGTTCGCCGACGCGCTGGCCACGTCCGCGCTCGTGGCGGAGCTCACTGCTCGACTCGACGAGCGCGCCGCCGTGATCGAGCAGCATATTCGCGAGCGACGACAAGAGATCGAGGCCGCGCGTCTCGATGATGCGCAGCGCACCTCCGCCGAACGCCAGGGCACCGCTCATCCGACGTTGAGCGTGACCGTACGGTTGGCGGGCGGCGGTCTGGTCGAACAATTGACTCTTACCTATGCGGTGCCGGCGGCACGCTGGTGGCCGGTGTACACGCTCCGGCTGTCCGACGGCGGCACGCGGGCATCGTGGTGGATGGAGGCGCTGGTCGCGCAGCTTTCCGGGGAGGACTGGTCGGGAGTCCAGCTGTCGCTCGCGACTGCCGACCTGGTCAACGACGCGCGCCTGCCCGAGCTGCCGTCGCTGCGATTGGGGCGGGCGCAACCCAAGCTCAAGCGCGGCTACCGTCCGCCACCGAGCGGGCTCGATCGAATGTTCGAGGCGTACGATCGGGCCTTCCGAGCGCCACCACTGCCGCGGGCGCCGGCGGCGAAAAATTTCCCCGCGCCGCCGGCGATGATGTTGCCGCCGCCGTCGCCGTCGGCTGCGCCCAGCACGGGTGCGGTCGAAGTGGCCCGCTCGGTCGGGAAAAGGGCGCGAGCGACCACGGGCGGCGCACCGATGTCTCAAGCCGGGCCGCCCACTGCCAGAGCGATGATGTCGCTGGACGTGTTCGCCGAAAGCGCAGCTTTGGGGGGCGCTCCTGCGGCAGAGATGGCACCGGCTGCGGACGTCGATGGCGAGGGCGAAGCGCCGGCATCGATCGAGCCTGCCGCTGCGTGGATGGAGTTCGACGCGCTGACCATGGCCGATGTCGGAAACGCACGTCGCGGGCGGCTAATCCTGGCGGCCGCGCAGCCTCTTCCCGCCGAGCTCGGCGCCGCCGGTGGACGGATCGCCGCCCTGAGCCCGGCCAACGTGCGCGATCCATTGCATACCCGCGGCCTCTTCGATCACCGCTACGACGCCGGCGGCAGCATCGATGTCCCATCCGACGCCATCGTCCACCGCGTCACCGTCGCCATCGGCGAGGCCGCGTCGACGCTCTTGTACCGTGCGGT
>JBBQIO010000067.1:0-10394 GCA_038325015.1 Polyangia bacterium | reverse complement strand
GTCGAAGGCGCTGTAACGCTCTTTCCATTGCGCCAGTCGGCTGCCCTCGGGCGGCGCCTGCCCGCGAACGTATTTTCCGGTCAACAAACCCGATGCCAACGGCGACCACGGCAAGATGCCCAGACCGAACTTGGTACACAGAGGCGCGTGCTCTCGTTCGAGCGTGCGCGAGGCCAGGCTGTACTGCGCTTGCAACGTGACGAAGCGGTCGAGCCCGCGCCGGTCCGAGATCCACAGCGACTCCATCAGCCGATAGGCGGCGTAGTTCGACGCGCCAAAATAGACGATTTTTCCCGCCCGTGCCGCGTCGTCGAGGGCGCGCACGACCTCCTCTTCAGGAGTGCGCATGTCCTGCATGTGGATCTGGTACAGGTCGATGCGGTCGGTGCCGAGCCGGGTCAGGCTGGCGTCGATGGCCTGGCGGATGCGCATTCGTGATGCACCTGTGCCGTTGGGCCCGGGCGCCATGCGAAAACGGCCTTTGGTGGCGACCACGATGTGGTCGCGCCGCCTGCGCGCTTTGAGCCACGCGCCAAAGACGCGCTCGGACAGGCCGTCCTGGCCGTAGACGTCGGCGGTATCGACGAAGTTGATGCCCGCCTCGACGGCGCGGTCGAGCACGGCGAAGCTCTCTTTTTCGTCGGAGCCGATCTTGTGCATCATCGACTTTTCGTCGGCCTCGCCGAAGGTCATTGCACCGAGGCAGAGCACCGAGACCTGCGTTCCCGTCGTACCGAGCTGGCGATATTTCATGGCGCGTACCGTACTAGGTCCGGCCGCCGGGATCACCCTCCGCGCGCTGCGAGTCTGAGCAGCGCTGCGCGCAGCCCGGCAAGCTCAGGGGCATCTCCGACGGTGAGCGTGGCAGCGACGGCGCGGACCAGCGCCGGCGAATGCAATGTGTCGATGAGAGCGATCGCCTCGTCGTTGCGCTCGAGCTCGACCAAAGAGGCGACGATCAACGCCAGCGGCTCGGCCGCGGGGGGCCACAGTGCGAGACGTCCGAGGCCCGCACCGACGCCGAACGACGGCACGGCCGCGTAGAGCGCGCCAGCCAGAGTCGGGGGCTCAGCGGCTGCCGCGCGTAGCAACCAGGGCAGCGCAGCTTCGAGGTCGCCGGCGTCGCGAAGGCACCGGCCCAGGCCGCCAGCAGCCGTCGGCTCGTCGGGATGGCGCGCCAAGCTCTCGCGATAGAGCGCCGCCGCCGCTCGGCTCCGGCCGTCCGATTCGGCGCGCGTGGCCAGCGCCAGCAGCAACTGATCGAACGCCAGCGAGCGCTTTTCGCCGGTCGCCCGAGGCTCTACCGGGACGCCCTCGATGAGCTCGGCGAAACGATGCTCCCAGGTGTGCTCGTCGAGCGCGCGCTGCCGGGTCGTCCGCGCGCGGGCCAGACGCGCCGCCGGATCATCGAGCGCCGCATGCACCTGCGCGATTAGCTCGTCGGCATCGGCGAACGACGGAACTTCGTCGGCAGAGAAATAGTCGCGCAGATCTGGCGCGGCCTGCGCGATCTGGAACGCGCCGAGCATCGCCGTGTCGAGGAGGCGGTGCTTGACCATGGGCACGGCACGACTCTCCCAGTCGGCCGTCGTGAGCACGACTTTGGCGCGCGCGTACAGGCGCAACATCTCGGCGCGGCTGACGAGGCCATCGCCGTCGGGCGCGCTCCAACCGTGCCCGCGCACCAGCACACGCAGCCCGGCCGAGCGCAGCGCCGCCACCAACGTGCGCCGGCGCGCGTAGGCACGACCGACCAGCACCACGTCGATGTCCGGATCCTTCGCTGGCGTGATCGCCGCGAGCGGGGCAGTGGCCCAGCGCACCTGTCGGGTCGTGACATATCGGTCGTAGATTCGACCGATCGCGGCCCGCGTCGCGTCGTCGTACTGGGCGCCGAAAATTTCGTCGTCGAAGGCGTACCCGACGACCCGTGTGCCGGCCGCGCGCAATCGCTCCGCCACCGACGGCGTCAAATAGTCGTACGGCGGATGGGTGACGAGCAGGTCGGGCGACTCCTCTTCGCACAGGTCGACGAGCAGGGCCTGGTAGCCGCGCACACCGAGCACATGGACCGCCTCCTGCGTCGGCACGCGCAACAGGCGCCAACCTGCCGGCAGGTCGACCCAATCGTGCATTGCACCGTCGGGATCGATGGTCATCGAGAAGGCGACGGTGCGCACGACAGGATGTTAACCCGACACGTGGAAATAAAAGACGCTAGGCTGGCCGACGTGGACGCGCCGCCTTCCTTGCTCGAGCAGATTCGCCGGCTGGCCGAGCGCGCCCGCGCCGAGGTCGGCGCCGCGGACCTTGCCGAATTTCGCCGTCTCAAATGGCTCACGCGCGCGGCCGAGTGGAGCGGCCGGCTGGTGCTGCTGTTCCTAGCCGGCCATGTGGCGGGGTGGATCGTCGGCATGGGGCTGGTCGCGTTTTATCTGGCGGTCGAGGCGCAGCTCAACCACACCCTGATGCACGGCGCTCTGTGTGGCGTGCCCGGTGCCCCGTCGATCGAAAGCTACGAGACGCTGGCGCTGCCCTTCCGGACGCAGACCTGGCGCCGCGCGCATCAGATCCACCACGCCAACCCGTCGTCGCTCGAACGCGACCCCGATGCGCTGCATCCGCTTTTGTGCATTCACCCGCAGCAGCGGCCCGGCAGCGTGGCCGGCGTCATCCTGGGGCTGGTCTTCGTCTTCGAGCTGTGGGCGCTCGACTACGATCGCTTTCTCAAAGCCGCCGGACAGCGCAACCCGCCGGACCCGGGCGAGTGGCGCAAGCTGGGCCAGTTTTTCGCCTATCAATATCTCTTGTTTCCATTGGTTGCCGGGCTGCTGTTCGGTACACGACAGGCGCTCCTCGTCGCGGCCGCCGGCCTGGCAGCGGTGGTGATTCGCAATTTCGTGTTTCTCGCGCTGCAGCTCGGCAGCAGTGTCGGCGCTGGAGTGTCGACGCGTCACGCCGACCGGCCACTGCCGGCGCGCCACGATGCGTGGGTGCGCTTTCAGATCGAGACCAGCAAGAATTTCCGATTGCCAGCGGCATGGCAAACCATCTGCGGTGGGCTCGATCGCCATATCGAGCACCACCTCTTCCCGCATTTACCGCCGCGCCGGCTGCGCGCACTGTCCGCTGAAGTGCAGTCTCTATGCACACGCAATCGGATCCTGTACGAAGAGCACGAAAGCGTGTGGGCCAGCCTCAACGACAGTGTCGGCTACTTGACTCATACTGCACTGCGCCGCTGATCTGCTCCTACTTGAGATCGCCAGTTTGAGGCGCGCGGCAATCGCGCGCGCATGTTTGCAGGCGCGTGCGCTGATCGCTTGGCCCAGTGGCGACGGTCGCCGGCTTCTGACAAAATCGCAGTATGGGCGACGTCAAGCGCGATCCCATGGTGCTCGCCGCAGTGGCCAAGAGCCCATTGCGTGCGCTCTCGGCTTCGCAACTCGAGAAGTTTTTCGCCCAGTCCCGACTTCTCGATGTTCCGCCGGGAGGCATGCCACAAGGTCAAAGCGAGGAGCGCGCCACCCCGGCGCTGCATGTCTCGGGAATCTTGCGCGCGTTTCACACCAACGCCGATGGGCGACAGGTGACTGTGCGCTATCCCAAGCCGGGCAGCTTGATGGCTTTTGCGTCCCTGCACATGAAGCATAGCGGCATCGTGGGGCAGCAGGCCGTGACCGATTGCCGCGTGGTGCGCTTTTCGCCGGATGCGCTGATGGGTCTCCTGCGCACCGATATCGTGGTGGCGAATCTCATCGCGGAAGAAAATGCCCGCCGTTTGTACAACTACATCGACGAGCTGACCGGCAATACCTTCGGCACCATGCGGCAGCGGCTGGTGCGCCATCTCATCGACCTGGCGGCGCCCCTGGAGGACGAGCCGCGCCGCTTGGTGGCGCGCGTATCGCAGCAGGCCCTAGCCGATGCCGTCGGCTCGGTCCGCGAAGTCGTCGTGCGCCTACTGCGGGATCTGCGCGAGGCGTCGCTGATCAAGACCGGCCGCGATGAGATCGAGGTGCTGGCGCCGGACCGATTGCTCGCCGAAATGTACGAGCGCGACGGCTGACCGTGTGGCCAAACGAGTGGTTCGGAGTGGGCCCTTAGGAACAAAGGTTCCAGACACGCGCTCGCCTATACGCAAGGATGTGCGTAAGGAGGCGAAAAATGGATGCCCTGCTATCTCGCTTGGCGGCCGAGCTCAAAGGCCAGCTGATCGATCCGGTACACGCCGAGTACGATCGCGCGCGTGCGATCTGGAATGGCGCCATCGATCGACGTCCCCGGGCGGTCATTCGCGTGCGCGGCGCCGAGGACGTAGCGCGCGTGCTGGCCCACGCGCGGGAGCATGGGCGTGCAGTGTGCGTGAAGGGTGGTGGCCACAGCGCGCCCGGTCACTCGATGATCGATGACGCGCTGGTCATCGATCTCAGCGGAATCCGCGACGTCACCATCGATCCCCTGGCGGGTGTCGCGCATGTCGGCGGCGGCGCCCTGTGGTGCGATGTCGACCGCGCGGCCGGCGACCACGGCTTGGCAACGACCGGCGGGCTCATCTCACACACTGGCGTCGCTGGCCTGACGCTGGGCGGCGGCATCGGCTGGCTGATGCGCAAGCACGGTCTGGCGATCGACAACCTGGTCGGCGCGGAGGTGGTCCTGGCCGATGGGCGGGTGCTTCACGCCAGTCGCGATCAGGAGCCGGATCTGTTCTGGGCGCTGCGCGGTGGCGGGGGGAATTTCGGCGTCGTGACGCGCTTCGATTTTGCGCTTCATCCGCTGCGCACGGTGTTCGCCGGGATGGTGCTCCATCCGGCGGCGCGCGCGGCCGAGCTGCTGCAGCGGTTTCGCGCGTTGACATTGACCGCGCCGGATGAGCTGACGGCGCTGTTTGCCACGCTCCTGGCGCCGCCCGCGCCGTTTGTACCGCCCGAGCTGCACGGCACGCCGTTGGTGGCCGTCGTCCTGTGCTGGGCCGGCGAGCCGGCCGCCGGCCTCGAGCTCTTGCGGCCGCTGCGCGCCTTCGGTCCGCCTGTGGCCGACGTCATCGGTGAGATGCCGTATGTGCAGCTGCAATCGATGCTCGATCCCGGGGCACCGGCGGGTATGGGCTACTACATGAAGGCGGCCTACCTCGATGTCCTGACCGACGAAGCGATCGCTGCGCTCGCCGCCCATGCAACGGCGCCCAGCTCGCCGCTGTCGCAGGTGCATGTGCATCATCTGGGCGGTGCCGTGGGCCGCGTGGATGCGCAGGCAACGGCCTACGGACAGCGCGGGGCGGCCTATGTCCTGAACGTGACGGCAGGATGGACGGACCTGTCTGCCGGCGCGGCGCATGTGGCGTGGGCGCGTTCGGTCGTCGATCCGATGGAGCGGCACTCGAACGGCGCTGCCTACGTCAATTTTCTCGGCGACGAAGGCAGCGCCCGAATTGCGTCGGCCTATGGCGAGGCGAACTACGCCCGCCTGCAGCGCATCAAGCAAATTTACGATCCGGACAACGTATTTCGCCACAACCAGAACATCCGACCCTGATTCGTCGACGGTAAACGCGATTCAAACGACGGCTCAAACGGTGGCATCCACGGCCCGGCCGCAATCTCTTTGCTTAGGGCCTGCGTATGAATGAATCGATCGAAGCTCGGTCCCGAGGCGCCCGGATGGCAATGCGCGAAAAGGCAACTGGCCCGTCGGCCAGTGACCGAGGAGCAACGCGGCTAGCCGGGATGGATCGGGGACGAGAACGAGCGAGTTATTCACACGCGGGCCCATAGGAGGCGGTGATGATCGAGACCATTGCAGGCTGGCGCTGCGACATCAAAAAGGGCGGCCTCTTGCTGACGCCACCCGAAGGACCAGGCAGCGCCACGATTCGCTTTTCCGAAGGGCTACGCCCGCTCAAGCGCGCCCACGACATTGTGCGCGAGCTACCGGTGCCGCCGGGCTACCGGCTGAAGGAGCGCTCAGCGATCGAGCGGCTCACGACGGCCAAAGGCGAGCACGCCGGCGGTGACATTTACAACCTCGACAACCAGCACCAGACGGGTGAACACGGAAAGAGAGTTCATCGACAACAACGCGCGCTAGCCGCAATTCAAGCGCGTGAATAAACGGTCGCATCCACGTACGGGACGCACCTTGTGAAAACGAATTCCAAGAGCTGCAAACGATGCAGCGAGGAGACGAAGCCATGTCCGACACCGATCAACAGAATGAATCCAGCTCCGCGGTCGAGATCGCTTCAAACGCGCACTTGGCGGCCGATGCGGCGGAGGTGGCGGGGCATATGCGAGAAGGTACGGCGCTGGGTGGTGCGCTCTCAGGGGTCGGTTCGATACTCGGGCCGGTTCTCGGTGCGGCATCGATTGCCAATGGGGTTCACGAGCTGCAGAGCGCTGATCTGCGCGATAACGTTATTGGCGCTGCCGAGGTGGGCTCTGGCGTGCTCAGCGGTGTGGGCGCCGCCATCCCCGAAATTGCGGCGCCGCTAGCCGCGGTTGGAGGCGCTGCCGTCGCTGGCACCAAAATCGGTAAATACGGTCAGGACAACATCAACAACAACGTGGATCTGGGCAAAAACGCCGATGGCTCCAAGACGACCGTCACCGATGCGGCGGCGAATCTCGGCATGGACGTGAACAACTCGGTCACCGATCTCACGGGGTCGCGCACTGCCGGAAATATCGCCGGGGCGATTGGAACTGGCGTCGGGGCGGTGGGGTCGGCTGCAGCCTCGGTCGGCGGCGCCGTCTATGGCGCCGGCAGCTCGCTGCTCAATGGTGTCGGCAACTTCTTTAGAAGGGGCAACTAGTGATCGCCCAAGCGGCTGGGTGGCGCTGGGGCTATCGTGCTGACGAGATCGTCCTGCAGCGACAGGACAGCGTAATCCGTTACCGCGAGCGCGTGCGCCCGCTCGGGCCACTTGAGCAGCTCATCGAGCTCGCACTCAGAGAGGCCGGAGATTCAGTGGCGGAGGTAGGCCCAGCCGCGCCCATCGTCACCGCGGAAGGTGAGTATGGCGTGCAGGTGAGCGTCAATGGTCGGCTGAACACACACGAGTTGGCTTTCATCTTTCTTGACGATGCCTATGCGCGCTTCAGCGCGGTCGGCGGGATCGACGATCATGTTCGCGAGACGGTGACGCGCCTGGCCAAGAGCGACCAGCACCAGCTCGGCATCCGCCGCCGCAACTTTATCCACGAGCCACCGCGGGGGTGGGCCGAGCGCAACGTCGGACGACGGCTCGAGTATCGCAGCGCGCATGGCACCATCGCCGTGTGGCCAGCTCTTCCATGTCAGGGAAGCTCGATTACGGCGATCTCATCGATGATTGGACACAGTAGTTGCGGGTTTTCCGTGGACCGATGTGAGGGACCGGTGACGGTGCGCGCTGCGGGGCTGGAGGGTGCGATGTGGCGGCTGCGTGGCTACTATGAAGATCGCGAGCCCTGTTACCGCGAGCTCGCGGTATTGACCGATGAGCGTTACATTTACGCGTTGCGTCTCGACCCGATCGCTGGCCAAGAGCAACTGGCGCGAGCATCATTTCGTCGGGTGCTGGATTCGGTGGTTTTGCTTCCCAACCCACAAGCCGAGGTACGGGGGCTGGCCAAAGAGGTGTTCAGCTACTGGGCGCAGTAGCGGGTCCTCAGCCGCCGGCCTCCGCGTCTTCGCTCTCCTCGTCGTTGCTGATCTGCTCGGCGCTCCACACCCGCTCGAACTTGGTCCCGGCCATCCGATAGGCCTGGCGCACTGCCTCGGCGTCCTTGGCCTCGAAGACGCAGATGCGGCGCTTGCGGTCGAGTGCCAGGTCTAGACAGCGGTTGGTCTTGTCGAAAACTTCGTCGAAGGCTTCGTCGCTGATGGGCGGATCGAACGCGTATTTCACGATGATGAACGGCGCGATTTTCACTTTCTAGGGTAGCGGCGTTTTGAGGCGCGCGGCAATCGCGCGCGTGTGTTTCCAAGCGCGTGCGCAGACCGCATAGCGCGGCACCAGGTGGTTCATGATCGCCGTCGAGGTGTGCCCGCGCCGGTTTGCCGTGCGGGGCCCAAGAGGCGAATGTCCAACACGATTTTTTGTCTCGCGTTTCCCGGCGTATTCCAACGCTGGTTCAAACGGTGCTCTGTCATCTTCGCCTCAGAGATGGAGGACAAAATGACGACGACGACCGTGGACATGAGCAAGCTCGAACAATTTCTTGGCAAAGTAGTGGGCGACGTGGGGGCGGCGATGAGCGCCGCGCTGGTCGTGATCGGCGACCGACTCGGCTTCTGGCGCGCGCTGGCCCAGGGGCCGCTCGATGCCAAGGGCCTGGCGCAACGGACCGAATGCGCCGAGCGCTACTGCGCCGAGTGGCTCGACGCGCAAGCCTCGTCCGGCTACGTGACCTACGACCCGGCGAGCAGCACGTATCTCTTGCCGCCCGAGCAGGCCGTCGCGCTGGCCGATCCCGACAGCCCGGCCTTCGTGCCCGGCCTGTTTCAAGTGACGCAGGCGATGTGGGCGGCGGTGCCGGTGATGCAGGAGCGCTTCAAGACCGGCGATGGTTACGCGTGGGGCGAGCAGCATCCCTGTTTGTTCGAGGGGACCGAGCGCTTCTTTCGCTCCGGCTACATTGGCAATCTGGTGGGCAGCTGGATTCCCGCGCTCGAGGGAGTCAAAGGCAAGCTCGAAGCGGGCGCGCGCGTGGCCGATGTCGGCTGCGGCCTGGGCGCGTCGACGATCTTGATGGCGCAGGCTTTTCCCAAGTCGAGCTTCGTCGGGTACGACTCGCATGCGCCGTCGATCGAGACCGCCAACAAGCGCGCGCATGCCGCCGGCGTCGCTGATCGGGTGCGCTTCGCCGTCGGCAACGCGACCAGCTATCCCGAGGGGAAATTTGACCTGGTGGCCTGCTTCGACTGCCTGCACGACATGGAGGACCCGACCGGTGCCGCGCGCCACATCAAAGAGAGCCTCAAGCCCGACGGAACCTTTTTGATCGTCGAGCCGTTTGCCAACGACCGCCGCGAGGACAATCACAACGGCATCGGACGGGTGTTTTATTCGGCGTCGACGATGTTGTGCGTGCCGCATTCCTTGTCGCAAAAAGGCCCGGCGCTGGGAGCGCAGGCGGGCGAGCGCGTACTCGAACGCGTCATTCGTGAAGCTGGCTTCGGCCGGTTTCGGCGGGCGACGCAGACGCCGTTAAATCTGGTGCTCGAAGCGCGCCTATAGCCGTCCGTTTGCGAACGGCGCTGTACGGCCCGGACTGTTCACTAGCGGACAGTCGACCGCACCGCGTCGCCGGTTAGCGCCGGCATAGGGCATGCTCTGGGAATCCCCAACGGCTCAAAACGGGGAATCCAACATGCGTCTGACCATTCGTCGAAAATTGTTCCTGTCCATTCTATTTGTGGCCGCTTGGCCGACGTTCGGCTTTGGCATTCTGGCCTATCGCACCGGCGTGCAGATGCGACACGCCGCCGACGAGCAATTTGTCGCGGACGCGCACAAGGCGCTGGTCGCCCGGCGCGACAAATTCGAGCGTGAACAGGGCGGCATGTTTCAGAGGCTCAAGCAGCGCGTCGATACTGAGCTCGCGGCATGTCGCGCCAGCACCAGCGATTGCTACGTGGGTATGCTGGACGATCTGCGACCGGAGTTTGCCGAGCTTGGCCGAATCGAAGTCCGCGACAAGGGCGGCGTCGTGCGCTACTCGGACCGGACGCCGGCCGAATCCGCCGCCTCGCCCCTCGCCGGGTACCAGACGATCTATGGCGAAGTCGACACAGATGACGACGTCGAGCTCCTCGTCCCGCATTTCGGCGATGGCGACAACAAAGTCGTCGCGGCGGTCGAGCTGAGTGAGGTGGCCTCCAAAAACGTTCCAGTCGTCGTCGCCAATCGGCCCGGCTGGGTCGCGTTGCGCTCGGACCATGGCTCTCTTCTGGTCGAGATTCGGATTGATCAAATGAGTAACGAAAGCGACGCCGGAACGCTCCATCTCTTTCTCGATCCAGCGGGAGACGTGCATTCACAGCTCACAGCGTCCTCGCTGCCTCGCAATGGCGACACTGCGGTTCGAGCGGACGCCCAGGGCCGGCAATACCTGGTCTACGCGGCGGCGTCGTACGAATATCCGGCGGTTTTCTACCGGGATAACCTCAAGCGACTGTTCGTCTCGGCGCCGCTCGACGTGCTGTACGCTCCGGTGCGTGCGCTGGAGCGCAACCTGGTTTATGCGGTCGTGGCCTTTTTGGCCCTCGCGTTGATTGCAGCGTCAGTGCTGACCCGGAACACCCTGGCCGGCATCGAGCGCGTGCGCGCCGGTGTGCGGGCCATTGGTCGCGGCGAGGATGTACAGCTGCAGAGATTGTCGAGCGACGAGCTGGGCGGCGATCTCGTC
>JBBQIO010000066.1:0-10434 GCA_038325015.1 Polyangia bacterium | reverse complement strand
TCGACCAACGAGCTCGGCGTCTTCGAAATGGGTGCGGCCGGGCTCGACCCGGTGGCCAACCCGTCGGCTTTTTTTCTCGCCGAGCGGCCGGTGGGCGCGCCCGGGTCGGTGGTGATTGCCGCTCTTGAAGGAACACGGCCGCTCTTGGTCGAGATTCAGGCCCTGGTTGCGTCGTCCGCGGGCATGCCGCGACGGACCGCGCTGGGCATCGATCCCAATCGCGTGTCGCTCCTGCTCGCGGTCATCGAGCGGCGCGCCGGGGTCGACGTTTTGGGGCAGGACGTGTTCGTCAATGTGGCGGGCGGGGTTCGGCTCAATGAGCCGGCCAGCGACTTGGGGCTGGTGGCGGCCATCGTGTCGTCGGCACGGGGCCAGTCGATCGATGGCGAGACGCTATGCTTCGGCGAGGTCGGCCTGGCCGGCGAGGTGCGCGCGGTGGGCCGCAGCGAGCTGCGATTGGCCGAGGCGGAAAAGATGGGTTTCCGTCGCTGCATCTTGCCCGAATTGAGCCGCTCGAGGCTGCACGGCACCTCGGGCCTGGAGCTCATCGGCGTGCGCGACGTGCAGGGCGCGCTCGAAGCCCTACTGCCGTTCGGGTGAGCTACTTTGCGGGAGTCCCGCCCAATGCTTTGACGCGCTGTCGGATGAGCTCAGCCTCTTTGGGGTCGCCGCCAGGACCGGCGGTCAGCTCCAGATAGCGATTCCACTGCACCACTGCGTCGGCCGACCGGCGATCTTGGGTGTACATGACGCCCAGGTCGTAGTGGGCCGCCGCCAAGTCGGGGCTGAGCTGGACGGCTTTTTCGTATTCTGTGATCGCCTCTTTGACCTTTTGCTGCCGCCGGTAAATCGTCGCCAGGTTGAAGTGAAAATCGCCCTGATCGGGCTTGAGCGAGATGGCCTTGACGAAGCTCTGCTCGGCCTCCGGCAGGCGCCCGGATTGCCGGTAGGCGACGCCCAAATTGGACAGCGCCAGCGCATCCTTGGGGTCGAGCTCGACCGCCTTCTCGAGGTGCGGCACCGCCTTTTCGTAGTCCTTTTTCTGACGGTAAATCACGCCCAGCGACGACTGCGCCGTGACGTCTCCCGGGTTGAGCGAGCAGGCCATGACCAGCTCGCGCTCGGCCTCGTCGACCCGATTGAGCTTGAAGTAGGTGACGCCCAGACTGCTGCGAATCCCCGCGTCACTGGGCTCCATTTCGACGGCGCGCTGCAGATGCTTGAGCGCCTCGGGCAGCTTGTTCTGCAGCTTGTAGACCAGGCCGAGCGAATATTCGGCGGCCGCATATTTGCCGCCGCGTTGGCGAATCGCCTCGTTGAGCTCGGTGATGGCCTCGTCGTAGCGCGCCTGCTTTTTGAAGGTCAGCCCGGTGCGGTAGTGGGCGTCGGCGTCGTCGGCCCGGGCGACCTCGGCGCACAGCGATCCGAACAGGGTGCACAGCGCAAGGAGATGCAGCGAAGGAGATCGAAGGAGCGACATAGCGGCAGCATAGAAGCCAGCCGCCGCGCGCGCAATTTCAGGTCGCGGGATGGGGCGGCAGGGCGGGCGTCTCGAGCGCGAAATCGTCGGCGCCGAGCTCGGCCATCGACTCGGCCGCCAGGGTCAGCTCTTGGCCCGCCGAAAGCAGCTCGTCGGCCAGCGGTGCCAGCTCTCCGGCGAGGCGCGCCCCGTCGGTCGACTGGTGGTGCAGCGTGGTCAGACGGAGCCGTTCGAGGAGTGCCACCTCGCGGCTGAGCCGGGCGACTGCACGGTCGCGGCCGCGTGCGATTTCGCGCAGGCTGGCCCCCTGGGCCTCAACGGCGTCGGAGGCGCGATTGAAGTCGGCGCGGGCGATCGGATCGGCCTCGGCCTCGGCGCGTTTGCGCAGGCTGGAGGCCCGGACGACCAGCTCGTGACGGTCGATGCCCGCCGTCGCTGACTCCATCTTTTGCCAGTGGGCGCCGAGCTGCTGCAGCTTGCTCATCAACTGATCCGCCGCGATGCGGACTGGTTCGGTGGCCGGCCCCAAGAGGCCGACCGCCTCGCGATGGGCGACGGCCGCCCGGCGCAAAAGCTGACCGATTTCGCCGCTCGCCAGTTGGCTAGTGGCCAACACCGGCGCCGGCGCCAAGGCCGTGCCCGCCTCGGTCAGATGGCGGCCGATGGCGGCCACGCCCATCAATAACCCCGCCGCCATCCCCTCGCACAGCGCGACCATTCCGACTGGCAGCTCGATGAACGGCGCGCGCGTGGCCATCGCGCCGACGACCAGCCGCGCGGCCAGCGCTCCCAACACGCCGAGACCCGCGGTGAGATAGGTCGACACCGATCGGTTCGGCCGACCAATCGTCCAGGCGACGCCGGCCACGGCCGCCACCCACCAGCCGCCCGCCGGCACCGCGGTCACCACCCCGGCCGCGACGGCTGCCAGCACCGCCAGCGACGCCCAGCCGCTCTTTTTGCGCGGCACGAGCACGCCAGCCGCCAAAACGAAGGCCGCCGCGACCAGCCCGAAGGGGGCGGCAAACAGCAAATTCAGCAGCCCGGCGGCGCCTCCGGCCAGGACGCCGTGAAGAACACCCGCATGTAAGTCACTGTGGTCATTGAGCTCTAGCCTCATGCTTGATCTCAACGCGTGACCCATGCAATGGGATCTACCCGATGGAGCTGGTCCGACATTCAATCCGTCCGTGGTTACTGGACGGCGGCATGGGCACCGAGTTGATCGCTCGGGGCCTGCGCGTGCGGCAGGATTGTGCCGAGAGCTGGAACGTCGACCGGCCGGACGAAGTGCGCGCAATCCACGCCAGCTACCAAATTGCCGGCGCAGATGTCGTACACACGAATACGTTTGGCGGGACGAAAACGCGGCTCGCACGATTCGGCGCCGAGACGCGCCAGGCCGAGCTACTGCGCGCCGCGGTCGAGCTGGCTCGGGACGGCGCTGAGAAATGCCAAGTTTGGGGCAGCCTTGGGCCTTCGGGCGAGACCATCCCGCTCGGCGCCGGTGACCTGAGCTGGCTGGAGTCGGTTTTTGCCGAGGCGGCGCAGCATCTGGTCGATGGTGGCGTCGATGCGGTGCATGTCGAAACCATGTTTCACGCCGGCGAGCTCGAGGCCGCGGTTCGTGGCGTGCGGCGGGCCACGGCGGGGCGCATCCCGATCGTCGCCTCTATTACATTGATGCCCGGCGCCAGCGGGTTGGAGACGCCGCACGGCGTGCCGATGGCTCGAATGCTGCGCGCGCTCGACGCGGTCCGGCCAGACGCAGTCGGCGTCAACTGTTCAATCGAGGCGGAGCGGATGCTGCGGGCGGTCGACGCGCTCTACGAAGCCACCCAGGTTTGGGCGCCGCCCGTTGTGGCGCAGCCCCAGGCGAAGATGTCGGACAAGTGCGCCACCGGGCGCTCGTCCGAATCGCCGGAAAGTTTTGCCCGTCAGGTCGCCCGCTTGCTGGATGCGGGTTGTGCCGCCGTTGGTGGCTGCTGCGGAGTCGGTCCCTCTGGGATCGCCGCTCTGCGTGCGCTCATCGACGCTCGGGTTGCAGGAACGGCCGCGAGTACGGCCGGTTTTAGGGAGGCACGAACATGAGTCTGATTTTGGCAGCCGTACGGCTGCTGGTGGCGGCGCTGCTCGGCAGTGCGACACTGATCGCCGATCGCGGTTTGGCGACGCGCTTCGGCGACCCCGGCGACCCGCTCGACGGCGAGTATCTGTCCTGCACACGACAGCCGATGGCCGCTGGCCAGATGGCCTGCGCGCACCGGACCCTGCCGTGCGGCACGGTGGTGATGCTGGCCAACCCACGCACCAAGAAGGTGGCGGTCTGCCAGGTGCTCGATCGCGGGCCGTTCGGTGCAATTTTGCCGACCGGCGATTGGGGCTTCAAGCTTTCCAAAGCCGACCCGGGGGACTGGCGCGGGATCATCGACTTGTCGCCGGCCGTCGCCGACGCGCTCGACTTCAACGGGCGGGAGCGCATGAACGTCATCTATCAGAAGGTCGCTCGTCACACGCACGTCGGCCGCGCTCTGCCCATCAAGTGACGCCGCTCTTTTTGGGGATCGCCGGCGGCACCGGGTCCGGCAAATCGACGGTCGCCGAAAAGATCGTCGCCGCGCTCCCCGCCGACTCGGTCGGCATCATTGATCACGACGGCTACTACCGGGATCGCCCGGACCTCGATTTGGCGGCGCGCACGCAGCTCAACTACGACCATCCCGACGCGCTCGACAATGATCTTTTGGCCGAGCATCTGGCGGCCTTGCGGGCGGGGCGCGAGGTCGACATTCCGATCTATGACTTCAAAGAGCACGCGCGCTCCAAAGAGGCGCGGCGTCTCGAACCGCGACGGATCATCATCGTCGAGGGGATCTTGGTGTTCGTCGAGGAGCGCGTGCGGCAGCAGCTCGACGTCAAGGTGTTCGTCGACACCGACGCCGACATCCGCGTGTTTCGCCGCATTCGTCGCGACATCGAGCAGCGCGGGCGCTCGTTTCAGTCGATTCGCGAGCAGTACTACAAGACGGTGCGGCCGATGCATTTGCAGTTCGTCGAGCCGTCTAAGCGCTGGGCCGACGTGATCATTCCCGAGGGCGGCGAAAATGGCATCGCGATCGACTTGATCGTCGGCAAGCTGCGCAACGTCCTCGGGCTTTAGGGGGCTTCAGGGCATACGCGGCCCTTAGGGATTTCGTAGGCGATTGACGATCGCGGAGACCAGCGCCTCTTCGTCGACCGCCGGCTCGCTCGGTCGGAGCTTTTCCGGGCCGCCGCTGCCGTTGGAGCAGGCATTGCACAGCGTGCACGGATCCGGAGCGCGCGGGATGCCCAGGTCGCTGGCCAGCTTTTGCAACTTGGCGACCTGGAACGCCGGCAGCGGCGCGACCGGCCCGAGAACGCGCGCGGTGTGCGTGATCTTGGCGGCATGCTCCATCGCTTCGAGTCGGTTGTAGGCCTCGTCGAGGTCGCGACCGAGGGTGATGGCGCCGTGGCGGTCCATGACAATCGCGTTGGCCTGCCGCATGTACGGCTTCAAGATCTGTGGCACCTCGTCGGTGGTCGGCGTCGAGTAGGGCGCGGTCAAGATCGGGCCCAGCACCAAGCACGTCTCGGACAGGATGCACTGCGCCAGGCTGACGCCGGCCAGCGCCAGACCGACGGTGATCGGCGGGTGTGCGTGGACGACGGCGCCGACATCGGGTCGTTCGGCGTAGGCCAGCGCATGCATCAAGAACTCGGACGAGGGCTTTTTTGTGCCACGCAGCAATTTACCGCGCAGGTCGGTAATGACCAGGTCTGCTTCTTTCAAGAAGCCCTTGTTGAGGCCGGTGGGCGTGACCAGCACCCGCTCGGCGTCCAGCTTGGCCGAGACATTGCCGTCGCCGGCCGCGATGTACCCTTGGGTGTACATGCGGCGGCAGATCTCGACCAGCAGGCGACGTAGCTCGGGCTCACGCATGGCTGGC
Source organism: Polyangia bacterium (assembly GCA_038325015.1). Taxonomy (GTDB): domain Bacteria; phylum Myxococcota_A; class Polyangia; order Palsa-1104; family Palsa-1104; genus JBBQIO01. Next base: position 4,986 of record JBBQIO010000066.1, on the reverse strand, counting down.
GCGGAAGATACCAGACCGTGATAAATCAAATCGATGTCGTCGACACCCACGGCCGCGCAGACGGTGGCTGCGCTTTTGCCCCTACTTTCGCCGGATCGCGTCGCGCGGCTCGATGAGGTCGCTGCTGGTCGACTCGGCGGCCTGGCCGTGGTGCTGGAAAACCTGCATGATCCGCACAACGGCGGCGCGGCGATTCGCTCGTGCGAGGCCTGTGGTGTGCTGCAAATGCGCTTCGTCGGCGGGCCGCGGCGCTTTTCCGAGCGCGTGACCCAAGGCTGCGAGAAGTGGCTCGACATTCACGACGACGCCGACATCGACAGCGCGGCGACGGCGCTCAGGGCCAGCGGTTTTCGACTGTACGGCGCGGTGCCGGGGGCGGCGCGGCGGCTCGAGGAGCTCGATCCCCTGGCCCCAGCGGCGTTTCTCGTCGGCAACGAGCATGTCGGGCTGAGCCCGCGGGCGCGCCAGCTGTGCGACGAAGAGTTCGCGATTCCGATGTATGGCTTTTCCGAGAGCATGAATCTGTCGGTGGCCACGGCGCTGACCGTGTACACACACGCGACCCGACGGCGCGCTGCGCTCGGGCGCACCGGCGATCTCGACGAGACGGCGCTCTTGGAATTGCGGGCGCGCTACTACACGCTCGGCATGCGCGGCGCCGAGCACATCGTCGCACGCTCGGTTCACAACGAGAGCGCTTGATCGAGGCGCTCGGAGTCGATGTTGCCGCCGGAGATCACGGCGACGCAGCTCGGTCCGCCGCTGACTCGGCCGGTGCGCAACGCTGCGATCACGACCGCCGACGAAGGCTCGACCACCAGCCCGAGCTGCCGATAGGCAAAGGCAATCGCGCGCAGCACGTCGTCCTCTTCGACCAGCACGATCTCGCGGAGCTGGGCGGCCAAGCGAAACGTCCGTTCGGCCACGCCGCCTTCGAGCCCTTCGCACAGTGTCGGGCTGCCGCTGTAGACTGTCAGTGCACGGCGGAGGCGCAGCGATTCGTACATGGCGCAGTTTGCGCTCGGCTGCACACCGACGACCTCGATGCCGCGCGGCGCGAGCACATCGGCCAATCCGCCCGACAGACCGCCGCCGCCGACCGGAACGATGACGCGTGACACCGACGGCAAGTCCGCTGCCAGCTCGACGCCGAGCCAGCGACCGTTGCCGTCGATGATGGCCTCGTCGTCGTAGGCCGACACGAAAAGGGCGCCGCTCTGGGATTGCAGCTCGTGGGCGCGCGCTTCGGCCTCGTCGTAGCCCTCGCCCCACAGCTCGACCGTCGCGCCGAATTGCGCGATGCCACGCTGTTTAATGAATGGTGCGTGGCGCGGCACGACGATGGTCGCTGCGATTCCGAACGCACGCGCCGCGAGCGCGACGCCCATGCCGTGGTTGCCGGCCGATGCCGCGACGACTCCCCGGCCACGCGCCGCCGCGTCGAGCCGACCGAGCTTGAGCGCTGCCCCGCGCAGCTTGAAGGACCCGGTCGCCTGTAGGCTTTCGAGCTTGAGCCAGGTGGACAAGGGCTCACACCAAATCAGCGGCGTGTGCCGCACCAGGACACGCGCAGCCTCGGGAATGTTCAGCGGGATCATGGCGGGCGCCGGCGAGTGTAAAGTCGGTGCCCATGAAGATCCACCATCTGAACAGCGGAACGCTGCGGCCGTCGAGCGCGGCTTTGATCAATGTAGACGGCGGCTGGTTCGAGCGCGGGCGCATGGTGTGCCACACGCTGGTCGTCGAAACCAATGACGGCCTATTGCTCGTCGACACCGGCTTCGGCAGCGCAGACGTGACCCATCCGGTGGAGCGGTTGGGCCGTATGTTCCTGGCCGTCACACGTCCGGCGTTGCTGACCTCCGAGACGGTGTTGGCGCAGCTCCTGGCGCTCGGCCTGTCCGCGGGCGATGTTCGGCACATCGCGGTCACCCACCTCGATCTCGATCACGCCGGCGGGCTCAGCGATTTTCCAGCGGCGTCGATTCATGTTTCGGCGGCGGAGCACGCCGCGGCGATGGCGCCGCGCACGAGCAACGAGAAGCGCCGCTACCGTTCGATCCAGTGGGCGCACGGACCGAAATGGGCGCCGTTCAACCAGCATGCGCCGGGCGGCGACCGCTGGCTCGGCTTCGATCACGTGCGCGCGCTGCCGGGCTCAAACGACGAGGTGCTGTTCATTCCGCTCGCCGGTCACACCCGCGGCCACACCGGTATCGCGGTGCGCAACGGTGACGGCTGGCTCCTCCATGCGGGGGATTCGCATTTTTGCCGCGGCGAGGTCGAGACGCCGCGACGCTGTCCGCTAGGGCTGCGGCTGTTTCAGACCATCGTCCAGACCGACGGCAAGGAGCGCCACGCCAACCAGGCCCGGCTGGCCGAGCTCAACGCCAAGCACGGCAAGGAGGTGCGCATCGTGTGTGCACACGACCCGCTCGACCTGGAGGACTGGGATTAGTCAGGCGGCGATGACCGGCAGCTTCGTCTGGCGTTTGATGCGCGACTTCAGAACGACCGCTTCGACCTGGGCCGACAGGTCATAGTCGGCGAAGGTCGTCACTCGTGCCCGCACCAGGTCGCCCTGGCGCGGCGCGGCCACTCCGTCGCCCAGCGCGAGATAGACGCTGCCGTCGATCTCCGGCGCCTGCCCTTCGTGGCGGCCGACCCACAGATACTCGCTTTCGTCGCTCGGTCCCTCGACGACGACTTCGATGGTCTGCCCGACCATCGCCTTCATCTTGCGCTTGGAGATCTTGCGCTGGAGACGCATCAGCTCGCGGCGGCGGCGCTCGGCCGTGCGCGCCGGCACCAGCCCCAATTGGGCCGCCAGCTCCGCCGAATGCGTGCCCTCTTCGAGCGAGTAGGTGAAGACGCCGACGCGGTCGAACTCGGCCTCCTCGACGAACGCGCACAGTCGCTGGAACGCCTCCTCGGTCTCGCCGGGATGGCCGACGATGAACGTGGTGCGCAACGTGACGCCAGAAATGCGGGCACGAATTTTTTTGACCAGCGCCAGCACCGACTTGCCGGTGTAGCCGCGCCGCATCGCCTTGAGCACGTCGTCGTCGATGTGCTGTAGCGGCATGTCGACGTACTTGGCGACGCGCGGCTCGTCGGCGATGGCGTCGAGCAGCTCATCCGTGGTTGCGGTCGGATAGGCGTAGTGCAGACGCAGCCAGCGCAGCCCGTCGACGGCGGCCAGGCGACGCACCAGCTTGGCCAGCTGATTGCCGCGCCGACCGCCCTCGGATTCGAGGTCCCAGCCGTAGGTCGTCAGGTCCTGCGCGACGAGGTTGATCTCGACGGCTCCGCGCTCGACCAGCTCTTTGACCTCGCGCTCGACCGACTCCGGCGATCGCGAGCGCTGCCCGCCGCGCAGCTGCGGAATGATGCAAAACGAGCACGGCCGGTCGCACCCTTCGGCAATCTTGACGTACGCGGTGTAGCCCGGCAGCGACTGCAGCCGCGGCGTGATGTCGGTGTAGAGGTAGGCGGGATCGAGTGAAACGCCGTCGCGGGGCACCTCACGGCGCAGCGCCGCGACCACCTTGTCGACGTCGCCCGAGCCGAGGAACTGATCGACCTCGGGCATGTCGCGCGCCAGGTCGCCGGCGTAGCGCTGCGACAGACAGCCGGTGACCACCAGCGTCTCGCAGCGCCCTTCGGTCTTGTAGCGCGCCATCTCCAAGATGGTGTCGACCGACTCCTCTTTGGCGTCGCCGATGAAGCCGCAGGTGTTGACGACGATGGCGTCAGCCGTCTCGGGCGATGCCGCGATCGTGTAGCCGGCCTCCCCGCTGAGGCCGAGCATGACTTCGGTGTCGACGCGGTTTTTCGGGCAGCCGAGCGAGACGAAGTAGACCTGCTTGCTTTTTCTGGTCATGTGCGGCGCGCGAAACTTGAGCTACCGCCCGACGGCTGTCAAGCGAGCGTCGCGATTGGCCTCGGCGTCGAGCGCCTCTTTGTGCGCTTCGGCGATGGGCAGCGGCGTCGGTGTGACCTCGCCGATGAAGCCAGCCAGTCCACGCCGACGGCGACGCTGACTGAGCCAGAGCAGGGCGCCGCCGCCGCACAGTCCGAGCGCCGCACAGGCATAAAAGCCACTCGGTAAACCATGCCTGTCCATCAGTCGACCGGCCACCGGGGCGAAAGCGCCGAACGCCAGCCGTCGCGCCATCGACTCGACGCTCAACGCAGTGGCGCGCTCGCGAGAGTCGCGAATTTCGCGATTCAGCAGCTCCTTGGAAAACGGCGAATAAATCCCATTGCATACCGCCTGTAGCGCGACCAGCCCGACGCCCCATGCCGTGAACCAGCGGCCCAAGAGCAAATAGCTGAGCGCCAGCCCCAACGGCAGCCCCCACACCAGCGCGTCTTCGCCGAACAGCCGGCGCACTTGGTCGATGCGCTGCGCCGCGAGCGCTCCGGCGAGCGACAGAACGGCGAGCAGCAGGCCCATGCCGCCGACGCCGAAGCCGGCGCGGTCGAGATAGGTCGGCTGAAGATAGAGCCCCATACGCAGGAGCGTGAAGACCAGCACCGAGAAGCCAACGGCGAAGCGCAGCGCAGGCAGCGTGACCACGTCGCGCGCCGCTTCGTACATCGCCTGGCCGAGCGGGCGGCGCTCCGATTTGGTGACGATCTCTTCGCGCAACAGCGACGCCACGACGGCGGCGGCCGCACACACGACCGCCGATGCGAGATAGGTCAAGGCCAAGGAATGGCGCGCCAGCAACCCACCGGCGGCCAACGCCAGCGCGGCGCCCAGTAGCTTGGCGCCCGTCGCTGCGCCTTCGCGGCGACGGTATTCGTGCGCCCGGCCGGCCGACGCGAGTAGGTCGTAGAGATAGGCCGAATCGGCGCCCGAGGTCAGGGTCATGCCGAGCGCCAGGCAGCCTTCGCCGAACGCGAAAGTCCAAAAATGATGCCCGGCGTAGTCGATACAGCAGCCGGCCGCCATGAGCAGCGCGCCGAGCACCATCGCGA
>JBBQIO010000065.1:0-10476 GCA_038325015.1 Polyangia bacterium | reverse complement strand
CGGTCCGGCTCTTCCCAGCGCGCCTCGTGCCGGTGCAACAGCACCAGCAGCGCCGGTTGCAGCAGGCGCGGCAGGATCGCCAGCATGAGCGCGCCGCCGATGACCACGATCGCCAGCGGCTTCTGCGTCTCGGAGCCGATGCCGTGCGACAGCGCCGCCGGCAACAGGCCGATCATGGCCACGAAGGTGGTCATGAGAACCGGCCGCAGCCCACGCTCTGCGGCCTGCTTCGCCCCGACTTCGAGCTTGGCACCTCCGGCCCACAGGCGCTGCGCATAGGGCACCACGATCAGCGCGTCCTGGATGGCAACGCCGAAGATCGAAATGAAGCCCATCGCCGCCGAGATCGAAAACGTCGTGTGCGTCAGAATCAACGCGAGCACGCCGCCCGAGCAGGCGCACGGGATTCCCGCCAGCACCACCACCATGTCCTTCCAGTTCTTGACCGACGAATAGACCAAAAACGCGATCAGTAGGAGCGTGATCGGAATGATGATCATGAGCCGGCCGGTGGTCTCGTTGAGCTGGTTGATTTCCCCGGCCCACTCGAGATGCGTGTCGTACGGCAGCTTGATCTTCTGGGCGATCCGCTGCTGCGCCTCGGCAATGGTCGAAGACAAATCGCGACCACGCACCGAGAATTTTACCGGCGTGTAGCGGCGCAGATCTTCGCGATAGACCAAGGACGGGCCCTCCTCCTCGATGACCTGGGCGAGCTGACCGAGCGGCACCTGATTGCCGTCGCTGGTGGCGACCAGGATGTTGCGAATGGTCTGCAGATCTTTGCGGAACGGAGGCGCCCAGCGAACCGTCAAATCGAAGTACTTTTCGCCCTCGTAGACCTGCGTGATCGCCTGCCCGCCGACCGCCGCCTGCACCACCTGCTCGATGTCGCCCACGTTGAGGCCGTAGCGCCCGCAGAGCACGCGATCCGGCGTTATGCTGACGTTGGGCTGTCCCAGCGAATGGAACATGCCGAGATCCTCGATGCCCTTGACGCGCCCGAGGATGTCCTCGATCTCGGCGCCTTTGGCTTCATTGACCCGGAGGTCGGGGCCGATCACTTTGACCGTGTTTTCGCCTTTGACGCCCGACATCGCCTCTTCGACGTTGTCGCTGATGGCCTGCGAGAAGTTGAAGATCACGCCGGGAAAGGCGCCGGCGAACTGCTTCGACAGCTCTTCGGTCATGCTCTGCTTGGTGATGCCGCGGCGCCATTCGTTGTTCGGCTTGAGCGGCGCGAACAGCTCGATGTTGTAAAAACCACTGACATCGGTGCCGTCGTCTGGTCGGCCGAGCTGCGAAACTACAGTCGTGATCTCAGGATGGAGTCGGTGCGCTTCGTCGCACAGCCCGGGGTCGAAGTCGCCCTCGCTGGCGCCCGGACAGCCGAGCACGATGGCGCGCATTCGGCCGACGTATTTGGCCGATTGATCGAGCGAGATGGACGTGGGCAGCGTGGCGCGGATCCAGAAGTTGCCCTCTTCGAGCTTGGGCATGAACTCGCGCCCCATCTGCGACGAGAGGGCGAAGACGAGCCCGACGGGCAGGGCCACCAAGAGGAGCGCGGTGAGCTTCTTTCGGATGGCGAAGCTGAACAGCGGAACATAAAACCGGTTGAGCGCGCGCATGAGCCAGTTGTGCTCTTCGTGTCCGCCGTCCATCACCGACAATCCGCGCGACGCGAGCACCGGCGTGAGCGTGACCGCCAGCAGCATGGCGCCGCCGATGGCAAACGCGTAGGTGTGGGCCATGGGCGAGAAGATCACGCCGGCCACGCCGGTGAGCGTGAACAGCGGAATGAACGCGGTGCCGATGATCAGCGTCGAGAAGAGCATCGACGGCGCGACCTCTTTGGCGGCCGCCTGAATGCGCTCGGAGATGGTGCCGGTGCCGTCGTTGCCGAGATGGCGGAAAATATTCTCCACCATGATCACCGTCGAATCGACGACGATTCCGAAGTCGACGGCACCGAGCGAGATCAAGTTGGCCGGCGTCCCGGTGGTGACCATGCCGATGAAGGCGATCATCAGTGCCAGCGGAATGTTGACCGCGGTGATGAGGGCGGCGCGCGTGTGGCCGAGAAACATCCACAACATCAACGTCACCAAGATCATGCCGACGAGCAGGTTCTCGATGACCGTATGCGTGGTCAGCCTCACCAGCGCCGCGCGATCGTAGTACGGCTCGATCTCCATGCCCGGCGGCAACAGGCGATATTTTCGGATGAAGTCGAGCCGCGCGTGCACGCCCTCGATGGTCTTGAGCGAGTCGCCGCCGTAGCGCATCAGCACGACGCCCTGCACCACGTCGGCCTCGAGATCTTTACCGACGATTCCGAGGCGCGGCGCCCAACCCACGAGCACGCGCGCGATGTCCTGCACGCGCACCGGCACGCCCTTGGTCTCGGCAACGACCACGTTTCCGATGTCGCGCAGCGAGCGAATCAGGCCGATGCCGCGCACGTTGAACGACTGCTCGCCGAGTGTGATGCGCTGCCCGCCGACGTTCTGGTTGGCGTTCGATAGGGCATCGGTGAGCTGCTTGAGCGTCAGGTTCTGCCCCTTGAGCTGATAGGGGTCGACCTCGACGTGATATTCCTTGGTGTAGCCGCCGAAGCCGACGACGTCGATCACGCCCGGCACCTGACGGAACTGCTTTTCCAGGATCCAATCCTGCGCCGTCTTCAAGTCGGTCAGCGAGTAGCCCTTGCCGACGACGCGGAAGCGAAAGACCTCGCCGATGGCGTTCCATGGCGACAGCTGCGGCTGCATCCCGGCCGGCAACGAGATGAACTGCAGGCGATTGATGACCTCCTGCCGCGCCTTGTCGTAGTCGATGTCCCACGTGAAGTAGCACTTCACATCGGACAGGCCGAACAGCGACTGCGAACGAATGTGGTCGAGATGGATCATGCCCGACAGGCCGATCTCGAGCTTGACCGTGACGTAGCGCTCGACCTCCTCGGCCGACCACCCGTTGGGCTGAGTGATGAGCTCAATCATCGGCGCCACCGGGTTGGGGTAGGCCTCGATGTCGAGATTTTCGTAGCAGTAGAGGCCGCCGACGAGACAACCCAGAGCGAGCACGCCGACGATCGCCGGCATCTTCAGGGCGAGGGCAACTAGGCGCGAAATCATCGCCTCTTTTATCACTACAACCCGCTGCGGGTCAGGATCTCAAATCAGGAGGTCTCCGGTTGGCACCAGCGCCTGCGTCGAATCTGCGCACGCGGTGAAGAGCGCGGTGAGCGGGCGGCCAAGGCGCGGATGGACCAGCGTTCCGTCGAGATCGCAGAGCGGCCCGAGCGCAAAACCGCGCTCCCCCAGCCGCGGGTGCGGCAAACTCAGGTGCGGATCGTCGAGGAGCAGCTCGCCGCGTGGGCCGGCCATCAGCAGATCGACGTCGAGCGTGCGCGGCCCCCAGCGCACCGCATCGGGCCGAATGCGTCCGTGGTTGGCTTCGACGGCCAAACAAAACGTCAACATGTCAAAGGGAGCGAGCGTCGATTCGACCAGCACGGCGGCGTTTAGAAACGGTGGCTGCGGCGGCCCACCGACCGGCGATGCCGCCCAAACGCGAGATCGACCCACGATCGCGCCGGCACCCTCGAAGGCCACCGCTGCGCTGCGCAGCGTCGCCAAGCGGTCTCCTAGATTGGCTCCCAGGCCAAGCCAATAACGCACGAGATCAACGTAACACACGCTGCTGCCGAGGAATGAGCGGCCGGTGTAGGATGCCGGACCCTGACGTGATCGCTCTCCTCCTCGTCGCCTCGTTGACCGGCTTCGCCACCACCTGCGGTGCGGTGCCGTTTCTTTTTCTCCGGGCGGTGCCGCGTCGGCACTACGACGCGCTGCTCGGCTTCGGAGCCGGCTTGATGTTGGCTGCGGCCACACTGGGCCTTTTGCCCGAGGCGCTCAAGGGCGTGCGCGTCGACGGTCACATCGACGTGATCCACTTGATCACGGTGCTGGCCGGATTCGGCCTCGGGGTCGCGGTGCTGTTCTTCATGGACCGCGCGATTCCGCATCATCATGCGCAGGGCCATCACGGTCACGAGCGGCACGTGCCGCCGGATCACAACGACCACCCCGACTGCGACCACGCCACCGTCGACGAGCGCGCGCGACATCAGGGGCTACTGGTACTCGGTGCCATGACGTTGCATCGCCTGCCCGAGGGTTTCGCCATCGGTGCCGGCTTCGCAGCGGGACAGCGTCCGCTCCTCGGTCTGATGCTGGCGTCGGCGATTGCGGTGCAGAACGCGGTCGAAGGTGCGGTCATGGCGGCGCCGCTGCGCCAGGGCGGGTTGGCCTCGGCACGCATGATTCTCGCCGTGGCCGCGACCGGACTGGCCGTGCCGTTCGGCGCTGCGTTCGGCTATCTGTTGTCGTCGCACGCGCCCGCCACTCTGCCCGCAGCGCTCGCCGTCGGTGCCGGCGCGGTGATCTATCTGGCGTGCAACGAGATCATTCCGGAGTCGCACAGCCACGGCAATGAGCATCGCGCGACGTTTGGCCTCTTGCTCGGATTCGTCTTTATCATTTTGCTCGAGGTCATCTTGGGGTCGGTGCCATGAGCTTGCGCGATCGTTTCGGTTCGCCGGTACCGCACATCTTGTCGTCGGGCTTTCGCTGCACCAGCCCGTTTTTGGCACCGGTGGTCAACGGGGCGATGATCTTCGGCACGGCGTCGCTCGACGCGGTCGAGCGGGCGATGGCGGCGACTCCGGCGTGGAAGCCGGTTGTGCTCGTCGACGAGGCCAAACAGCGCAGCGCGGCGGTCTGCCTGTGGCTGTCGGAGTTTCTCGATTCGACCGCCGGCAGCTACCGCGAGCTGACTGTGACCTTCCTGGTCGCCGAGAGCACGCTCGAATTGCCCATGCGCAACGCGCTGTCGCCGGTCGCCGCGCAGCTCCATCCCGATGTGCTGGTGTGCGAGTACGTGCTGGTGCTCGACAAGCAAGAGGCCATCGAATACGGCCGCGAGCTACACGGCTTCGACAAGCACCCCGGCCACGTCGAGCTCAGCTTCAGCGACGGGCTGGTTAGTTTTCGCGTCGAAGAGGGTAAGCTCGGCGAGCGCGGCGCGCTGGCGGTGACCGGCCAGATCGTCGACCACACCGACGCCATGACGCAGGCGCAGATGCTCCGCGATCTGGCACGCAGCTATGGCCTTTTGCCGACCGCGCGTCTGCTCCTCGAGCGCGACCACCGACTGCGCGTGGGCACGCCGTCGACGGTGGTGTCGCGGCGCAGTGACCTGTACTTGCGCGGTCGGCCGACGCTGCAGCCGTGGGGCCCGAACGATCAGATCAGCGCCGGTGAGTCGCCGGTCGGCCAGCTGATCGACACATTGAATTTTCAGCCGAGCGCAGTGCAGCGTGTGCGCCACGGCGAAGGCGTGATGCCGCTGCCGCTAGATTGAAGCGGCACAGGCTGCGGTCGGATCTCCCGGGTCTATCGTTGTAAAAAATCGATGATGGCGGCGCGGTCGGTTGGCGATAGCTCCAGACCGAAGAGATGGCCGATAGGGCCGCTTTGTCGTCGCGCGGGATCGAGGAGCTGCGCCAGGTCGGCAATCGATCCGTCGTGGAGCAAGCGGCCGCGACTCAAGAGCGCGAACAGCGATGGCGCGCGATATCCGCCAGTGCCGCGATCGGCGGATTCGGCAACCGCCGCATCGGTCCCCACGACGGCAACTGGCACCGGTGGGCCGGAGCGACCCGGTGCGGCATGGCAGCCGGCGCAGGTGGCGTCGAAAACAGCCGACGACAAGGTCGTGTCGACTGGCGGAGCCAGCTCGTGCAGATAGCGTGCGAGTGCCAGGGTCACGGCCCGCGGTGGACGCACGAGTTGCGACTGCGCGGTGATGAGCAGCGTCTCGATGCGGATGGCCAGCGTGATGGGTTGGTTCTCATCGAGCGGCTGCCGAACTGCGCCGGCGCGCTGCAGATGGGTTTGCCAGCGGACCGGCCGCAGATCGGGAATAGCGACGGCCGGCTCGTCGCCAGCCGCGCTGACGTCGACCAATTGCGGACCCCACCCAAAGTCGATGGTGGGATTGGCCACTCCCGGCTGGCCGGCCGATGCGTGGCAGCTGGCACAGGTCAGCGCGCGACCGGTGCTGCCATCCGCGTAGCGAACATTGACGACGCCGTCCGAGATGTCGTTGGGCGCTGGCTGGGCCGGATAGCGAAAGAAGGCCTGCTCGCCAAGGTTGGGCGCGCTCAGGTCAAGCGCTGCGAAGTCGCCGCCAGGGCCGCGCGTCGGTGGATTGAATTCCGGTAAATGATCCCAGTTGTCGTCGCCGCCTACCGCGTAGTGCGCCAAGCGCAGCTCGCTGTAGCGATTGGCCGGATTGACGAGCGACGCCACCAGCTTGGAGCGGCGAAACGCGGCGTCGTGCAGGTATCGGTCGGCGTTGTCGCCCACGCAGGCGGGCAGCATGACGAGCGCGAGCGCGACGGCAGTTAGCCGAGGCATGAGGTGAACTGGCAGGTCCAATAGCCTACGTCCGCCGAGTAGCCGCAAAAATGCGACCCATACCCCGCGTCGGCTTTTTGGCAATCGCTGTCGTTGATGCAGGTGTCGTGCGGCGTGTGGCAGTGCCACGAGGTGACGCCAATGTAGGGGCCGCACATCGGGTCGAGCGAGGGCGAGCAGTAGCCCCCGACGCCGCACTCGGCGTCGCTGCGGCAGTCGGTGGGCAGGCACGTGTTGGGGACGTTCGGTCCGTAGTGCACCGCCTGGCGGCAGCTACAGAGGGTGCCGGTGGTGCAGTCGCTGTCACTGGCACAGGTGTCGTAGCTGCACGAGCAGCCGGCGTGATTGAATACGCAGCGCCCGTCGCTGTGGCCGGGTGTCTCGATACAATCGCTGTCGGCAGTGCAGGAATCTGGGCTGCCGTTCCCGCCGCTGTCGCAGTTGAAGGCTGGGCGCGCGCTCGGGCTGGGGCAAGGATCGGCGCTGGCCCGGTGAATGAGCGGAACGCTGGTCCGTGGCGTGGGCAACGAGCCGCGACTACAGCCCAGCGCGAATAAAAGGCCGAACGAAGCAAAAGCGAAAGTCTTCATGCGACGGAGTATGGCAGTTTGCGGGTTAGACGGACGCGATGCGCGCCACAGCCTCTTTGAGGCGCTCTTCGGAGGCGCACAGCGTCAGCCGCACGAAGCCCTCGCCGTGGGAGCCGAATCCCGTCGCGGGTGTGGCGACGACGCCGGCTTCGATGAGCCGCGTGGCGAAGGAAATCGACGTCTCTTTGGGCGGGCAGCCGACCAGCACGTAAAACGTCGCACTCGGCCGGAGCACGTCGAGCCCGGCCTTGACCAAGCCGTCGCACAGCACCTCGCGGCGCGCGCGGTAGACGCGGCGCATTTCGGCGACGCACTCCTGTGAGCCACTGAGCGCGGCGACGCCTGCCGCCTGTACCGCCTCGAACACGCCCGAGTCGGTGTTGGTCTTGACCTTGCCGAGGCCGCGCACGAGCTCGGCGTTGCCGACCGCGAAGCCGACGCGCCAGCCGGTCATGTTGTAGGTCTTCGAGAGCGATTGAAATTCGATGCCGACTTCGCGCGCGCCCTCGATCTCCAGGAAGGACGGCGGCGGCTCGCCGTCGAGATACATCTCGGAATAGGCGACGTCACTGGCCACGATGATGTTGTGGCGCCGCGCGAACGCAACGACGCGCTGATAAAAGTCGCGGGTGGCCAGCGCCGCCGTCGGATTGTTGGGATAGTTGATCCACATCATTTTGGCGCGCGCCGCGACGGCTTCGGGAATGGCCTCGAGGTCGGGCAAAAAGCCGTGTTCGCGCAAGAGCGGCATGTAGAACACCTCGCCGCCGACGAAGCGCGTCCACGCCGCGTAGACGGGATAGCCCGGGTCGGGTACCAGGACCAGGTCGCCGGGATCGACGAAGGCCACCGGAAAGTGCGCGATCCCCTCCTTGGAGCCGATCAGCGCGCAGCACTCTCGGTCGGCATCGAGGCCGTGAACCCCGAAGCGAGACGCATACCAGTCGACCGCAGCGCGGCGAAAATCGGCCATTCCCTCGTACGAGGGGTAGCGATGGTGGCGTGGCTCGGCCGCCGCTTGCTGCAGTGCAGCAATAATATGCGGTGGGGTCGGCAGGTCGGGATCGCCGATGCCCAGGTCGATGAGGTCGCGTCCTTGGGCGCGCAGCGCGGCCTTCTTGCGATCGATGTCGGCGAACAGATAGGGCGGCAGCTCGGCGATGCGTCGAGCCAGTGCCCAAGGAGCTTTGGGAGCGCTGGACATGGGGCGCTTTATATCACGGCGACATCCCGCGCGAGCCTCCCGGTTGGCGCGCGCGCAGCGACGGTGATACGCTATCCGCACCATGGCTATCGGTGTCCTGCACGTCGTCGGCGGCAATGATCGCGGCAAGCAATTCAACCTCTCCGGAGCCGAGACGCGGATTGGGCGCGGCACCGACCAGGACGTCGTCCTGTCGGACATCGCAGTCTCGCGTCGGCACTTCACGGTGTCGATGGCGGGAGCGCGCTACCAGATCAACGACCTCGGTTCCGGCAACGGGACGCTGCTCAACGGACAGAAGGTCAACACCACCTATCTGAACGACGGCGACCACATCGAGATCGGCAACACGGTCATGCGCTTCAATCAGGCCGTCGAGGCCTCGGCCGGCGGAGCGCCCAGCTACTCGGCCCCCCCCGCTTATGCGCCACCCGTTGGGCTGCCCGCAGCACCGCCGGGCTACTCGCCGCCGCCTGCGTATCCACCGTCGCCGGCCGCCTATCCGGTGAGCGCGCCTTTGCCGGCGCCTTCGCCGAACGTGCAGCAACCCAACCGACCGCTGCACGGCGCCGCGACCCAAGCGCCGCAGATGGTCGGCCAGGCCACGCAAGCGCCGACGCCGTCCCCGATTCGCCCCGCGCCCTCACCGACCATGGCGGCCAGCGCACCGCTGGCGTCCATGGCACCGCGCGCAGCGACCCCCGCGGCTGTCCGTCGACCACCGCCTCCGTCATCGTCGAGCAAGGGGCTCTTTTGGTACGGCTCGATGGCGCTGGTGTGGGTCGCTAGCGGCGCGGTGATCGCCAGCAAAACCGTCCTGGCCAAGCCGGAGATCGTGCCGAGCGAAGCCGAAGAGAGCTACCGCCAGGGGGTGCGGCTGTTCACGGGCAGCCAGTACGCCGACGCCAAGGTCGCGTTTTCCGATGCCGCCAAAAAGGCGCCCGACGCGCCCGATGCGCAACGCTATCTGGCGGCGTGTGACGTCGAGCTGCGCTCGCGGGCCAGCTGGAGCCGCGGCGAGGCGGCACTGTCCGCGCATCGCTATCTCGACGCGATGAATGCGTTCGCCGAGATCGATCCGTCGAGCCAGCTCTACGAGCAGTCGCGTCGCGCGCGTCGCGACCAGGGGCCGCAAGCGGCAATCGAAGAGGTCGGCAAGGCCGAGAAGTTTGCCTCCAGCGATTCGGCGCAGGCGCTGATCCATGCGCGTTCGGCGCTGTCCTTCGATCCCAACAACGCCGATGCGCAGCGGCTGGTCGTTCGGTTGCGCGGCGGCAGTACTGCGGTTGCGCCGGTCGTTCAGCACGCCGCACCAGTGGTGGTGGCCGTGCAGCATGAATCCACAAAGGAGCCTCATCACACGCACACCACCAAGACGCCGATCGCCGAGATGCCGGCGACACTGCCGACGCCCAAGGTGGGCAAGGGCGACGCTGGCGCGGTCACGTTGCCGGACATCAAGGCCGCATTCAGCGCCTACAAGAACAAAGATTTTTCCACCGCTGCGAACCTGATTCGAGCGCAGGCCGTCTCCCAGCCGTCGACGCGCGCCGACAAGCTGATTGGCCTGGCCAACGAAGTGGCCAAGCTGCAGACCGACCTGGCCAAAGGAGCTTCGGACGAGACCGGCAACCCCGACGCCGCGCTCACCGAGTACAGCGACGCGCTCAGCATCGATGCGCGCGATGGGCGCAGCACCCATGCGGCGTTCATCAAGGGCAAGCTCGGCAAGGCGCAGCTGGGGGTCGCCAACACGCGCTTCAAGCAGGGAAAATACGATCAGGCGATGCAGCTTCTGTCGACGGCGCAGAAGATGGGCAGCGGCGACAGCATCGGCTTGGGAAAGCAGCTGGCCGACAAAGCGAACGAGCTTTTGGCCAAAGGGCAGGCCGCGCAAAAGAGCAACCCGGCGCAGGCCAAGACTTACTTTCGTCAGGTCATGAAAATGGTGCCGGTCGGCTCGCCGACCTATGCGTCGGCCTACAAGCTGGTCAACACGACCACGGCAGCGAAGCGCGACGAAGACGAGGATTAGTCCACGATTAGGCCAGGACTAGAGCACCGATCACCCCGCCTCTATGCGGAAAGATCGCGGCGGCTGACGAAATGTGATCTGACAGAGGCACAGCATGGAGGTGCCCGATGTCGATCCGTTGGAATCCGCCTGTGGCGGCGACCGCCCGCGAGGAAAAGA
>JBBQIO010000064.1:0-10499 GCA_038325015.1 Polyangia bacterium | reverse complement strand
TCGCCCGGCGTGAGCAGCACTGGCGTATGGCCGCGCTCGGCCAGCCACGGATGTAGACGCGCAGCGATCTCCTGCGCTTCGGGCTTGTCCCGCTTCAGTACGAGGCCGATTCGCACGCCCGCACTCTACAGTCTTTTGGGTGCAAACAGATACCCTTGGTGCTGCACCAGGCAGATGCTGCCCGGCCCCTGCTCTCGCGCCCGCTCGAGCGCGCGTGCCGCCAGCCGAACCAGATCCCCGGGATCGGCCACCTCGCGACTGGGGAAAAACGCCAACCCCATCGAGACCACCGGCTTGATGTCATCAATAGACAGCCCGGCCAGATCGCGGTGGATTCGCTCGGCGCAGATGAGCGCGCCCGTGACGTGGGTCTTGGGCAGGAGCGCCACCAGCTCGGTCGGGCCGAAGCGCGCGACCAGGTCGATCTGGCGCAGGGCCCGGGTCAAGGCGGCGGCCACGACTTGCAGCGCGCGGTCGGCAAAGGCTTGGCCGCGGGTCATCCCTTCGAGCGCCAAGAGCATGAGCGAAAGGGGCTCGGAATAGCGCGCGGCCCGCTTCCACTCCTCTTCGAGTCGCTCGTTCATGAACACGCGATTGCGCAGCCCGGTGGTCTGGTCGGCCATCGACCGACTCTCGATCTCGGCACGGGTGGCACGCAGCTCCTCGACCAACCGCTTGGTGCGTAAGAGCGCCACGCAGCGCGCGTGCAGCTCGACCGGATCGTACGGTCGGGTGAGCGCGTCGTTGGCGGTGGCCAGCGCACGGGCGCGCGCCTCGGAGCCGCTCTTGGTCAGAATGAGCACCACGGGCACGAAGCTGTAGTCCCGCCGCACGCGCTCGGCCAACTCGAAGCCGCCGACTAGCGCCGCAGCTTCGTCGACCAACACGAGGTCGACCGCGCCCTGGCCGAGGCGCGCCACGGCCTCGGCCCCATTTCCGACCAGCTGGACGCGGTGGCCGGAGTCGCCGAGCAGCTTGACCAGCTGATCCCGCGCAGGCGAAGGCGGTTCGACGACCAGCACATGCGCCATGGGGGAACGAATGGTAACACAGCCACCGCCCGAAATTCCCTTGACACCTCGCGGGACTGCCGTCTATACCTCTGCCCCTCGCATAGGCAGGGATCCGTCGATGCAAAAGACGTTCGTACTGACCACAGAAGCAGCGCAGGCCGACCGCAAATGGCACGTCGTCGATGTCGCCGGTTTGACGCTCGGCCGCGCCATCACACACGTCGCGCACGTGCTGCGCGGCAAGCACAAGCCGACCTTTACGCCGAACGTCGACTCGGGCGACTTCGTGGTGGTCATCAATGCCGCCAAGGTCCACCTGACCGGCAACAAGATGAACACCAAGCTCTATCATCATCACTCGCTCTACGCCGGTGGCCTCACCACGTTCACCGCGGGGCAGCTGATCAAGCGCAATCCCAAGACGGTGATCGAGCGCGCGGTGTGGGGCATGCTGCCCAAGGGGCCGCTCGGACGGCGCATTTACAAGAAGCTCAAAGTCTATTCGGGCAGCGAGCATCCGCATGCGGCGCAGCTCCCGGTCGAGCTCAAGCCCGACGCGAAGCCCGCGGCTACCAAGTAGACCAAGTAGAAGGAACAGAATAAATGGGAATTGTCGACAAGAATGCCATTTACGCCACCGGCCGCCGCAAGCAGGCCGTGGCGCGCGTTTGGATGATGCCCGGCCAGGGCAAGATCACGATCAACCGCCGCGACATCGATCACTACTTCGGTCGCGCCACCTCCAAGATGATCCTGCGCCAGCCGCTCGAGCTGACCGAGACGATCAATCGCTACGACATTTTCGTGAACGTCGCCGGCGGCGGTCTGTCGGGTCAGGCCGAAGCGATTCAGCACGGCATCACGCGCACGCTGATGCTGCTCAACGGCTCGTTCCGCCCGGCCCTCAAGAAGGCCGGCTTCGTGACCCGCGACCCGCGCGTCAAAGAGCGCAAGAAGTACGGACAGCGAGGCGCCCGCGCTCGCTTCCAATTCTCCAAACGGTAGGCAGACCTACTGCGGAGGACAATGGCTGCGTTGTCGCGCCGGTGCGGTGCTCACGTACCAGGGCGTACGCTGCGCTCCGGTCCTCGCTTCGCCTTGCCCTTGTCCTTCCTCGCTACGGTCGCCTCATAATTTGCAGAGTTGCGTTTCGTTTCGGTCCTCGCTCCGCCTTGCATTTGCCCTTCCTCGCTACGGTTTCCTCATAATTTGCAGAGTTTCGTTTCGTTCGTTCTCGATCGTTCGTTCGGGATCGATCGTGCGTTCTGATCGTTTGACTTTCTGCTCATCGGCATAAAAAAAGGGCCCGGCGCTTTCGCGCTGGGCCCTTTGGCTATCGCTGAATTGGGCTGCCTTGCGGCGGCCCTGGGGCAACTACATCCCCATGCCGCCCATTCCACCCATGCCGCCCATACCGCCCATACCGCCCATTCCACCCATGCCGCCTCCACCGCCGCCACCGTGCGCGTGAGCCTCCTCCGACTTGGGACGCTCAGCGACCAGCGCTTCGGTGGTCAGCATGAGCGAGGCCACCGAGGCCGCGTTCTGCAGCGCCGTGCGCACGACCTTGGTCGGGTCGATGACGCCGGCCTCGACCAGGTCCTCGTAGGCGTCGGTCGCGGCGTTGTAGCCGAACGAGCCTGAGCCTTCGCGAACCTTGTTGACTACGATCGAGCCTTCGACGCCGCCGTTTTCGGCGATCTGACGAAGCGGCTCTTCGACCGAGCGGCGGATGATGTTGACGCCGAACTGCTGCTCGGTCGGCAGCTTGAGCCCGTCGAGCACGTGCGAAGCGCGAATCAGCGCGACGCCGCCGCCCGGGACGATGCCCTCTTCGACCGCTGCGCGCGTCGCGTGCAGCGCGTCTTCGACGCGGGCCTTCTTCTCCTTCATCTCGCTCTCGGTCGCAGCGCCGACCTTGATGACCGCAACGCCGCCGACCAGCTTGGCCAGCCGCTCCTGCAGCTTCTCTTTGTCGTAATCCGACGTCGTCGCTTCGATCTGCGTACGGATCTCTTTGACCCGCGCATCGATGTCCGTCTTTTCGCCGGCGCCGTCGATGATCGTCGTGTTGTCCTTGTTGATCGTGACGCGCTTGGCGCGGCCCAGATCCTTCAAGGTCACGGTCTCGAGCTTGAGCCCGAGATCCTCGGTGATCGCCTGGCCGCCCGACAGCTTGGCGATGTCCTTCAACATCTCCTTACGGCGATCGCCGAAGCCCGGCGCCTTGACGGCGGCCACGTGCAGCGTGCCACGGAGCTTATTGACCACCAGCGTCGCCAGGGCCTCACCGTCGACATCCTCAGCGAGGATGAGCAGCGGACGACCGGCGCGCGCCACCTGCTCGAGCAGCGGCAGGAGGTCCTTCATCGACGAGATCTTCTTTTCGTGGATGAGGATAAAGCAATCTTCGAGCACCGCTTCCATGCGCTCGGCATCGGTCACGAAATAGGGCGACAGGTAGCCGCGGTCGAACTGCATACCCTCGACCACGTCCATCGTCGACTCCATCGACTTGGCTTCCTCGACGGTGATGACGCCCTCTTTGCCGACCTTCTCCATGGCCTCGGCGATCATCTTGCCGATGGTCTGATCGCCATTGGCCGAGATGGTGCCGACCTGGGCGATCTCTTTTTGTCCCTTGGTTGCCTTGGACTGGGTCTTTAGGTGCTCGACGATCGCGGTCACGGCGGCGTCGATGCCACGCTTGATCTCCATCGGATTGTGGCCCGCGGCCACCATCTTGGAGCCCTCGCGGAAAATCGCCTGCGCCAACACGGTCGCGGTGGTCGTGCCGTCGCCGGCGACGTCGGACGTCTTGGAAGCGACCTCCTTGACCATCTGCGCGCCCATGTTCTCGAACTTGTTCTCGAGCTCGATCTCCTTGGCGACGGTGACGCCGTCCTTGGTGATCGTGGGCGAGCCCCACGACTTGTCGATGACCACGTTGCGACCGCGCGGTCCGAGGGTGACTTTGACTGCGTCAGCGAGAGTGTTTACGCCGGCGAGGATGCGCGCCCGGGCGCTCTCGTCGAAAATGATGTCTTTGGCTGCCATGTGATCTCCTTAGCTTACTTTTCGATGATCCCGAGGACTTCTTCCTCGCGGAGAATAAGGTGCTCGACGCCGTCAATCTTGATCTCGTTGCCCGAGTACTTGCCGAACAGCACGTGGTCGCCCGCCTTGACGTCGAGCTTGCGCACGGTGCCGTCCTCGAGGACTTTGCCGTTGCCAACGGCAATCACTTCGCCCTCGACCGGCTTTTCCTTGGCTGCCTCGGGGATGATGATCCCGCCCTTGGTGACTTCCTCTTCGGCCAGTCTCTTGATCACCAGCCGGTCTTGCAGCGGACGAATCTTCATTGCCTTGCCTCCAGGTGCGTATTGGGAATCGGTGCCGGGGAAATTCGCTAGCACTCACACGTGACGAGTGCTAGCGGCGACATGTTAGGGACGAGTGGCAAAGTTGCAAGGGCCAAACAGCGACAAACTTGCAAACATGCGGGCGCCGGCCCGTGAAGCATGCTCTAGACTCGCTTAATCGAGCGTTTACGGTATTTTTCGTCGTTTTACAGCGAATAACGCCAATGTCAGATGTCGCTAGGCGACGCTACTGTAGGCGAATAGCGACCATGACGCACTCCGACATAGGTGTCATAGACATTTAAAATAAATAGGTAAATTTGATTCTGGCCAGCTTCGTCCGACACAATGGTAGGTGCGGATACGGAGGCTATCAGTCATGGACCTTGTGCCCCATTCGAGCGTTACCGAATTTTTCCGGGAAGTTTTGCTGGAGGCCATCCGCCACCAGGAAGTCCAAGCTTCGGAAAGCGCGGAATACTACCTCGTCAACCTATTGGCGGCATTTGCCCACACGTCCGTCGATAGCGAGCCGCTCGGCGTCAAGCTGGCCGAAGGGGCCGCCGAGATGAACCGTGAAGCGCGGGTGCGGCGGCTCAAAGACGTCGGCGACACGTCGCTCTACGTTTCGGGCTTTTTCGCCGATTCGCTCAACAACAAGCTGGTCGACGTCCGCTACTACATTCAAATCGGCGAGTCGGCCTATCGCGAGCTGGCGCGCGATTTTCGCGGCCGCAAGCGCGACCTGTTCGGTGACGTCTATGACGAGCTCGGCGAAAAGTTCGAGAGCTTCGTCGACGTCCTGGCCGAGGTGTCCGAACGCTCGGCGATCACCTCGAACACCGGCGTCGTCCAGCTGTACGAGCGCTGGCGCCGCACCAAGTCCGAGCGCGTCGCCAAGCAGCTGCGCGCGCAGGGCATGCTCCCAGGAAAATCGGAAGTTCATTAGTGCCTGCGGTTTTGCGAGCGCTGCAAGGCGGCATCGAGTCGCTCTATCGGGTGCAGACCGAGGTCGACGTGCGCGACTTTTTGGTCGATGCCGAGGCGCGCGATGGCGCCGGGGCCCAGCGCTCCCCGCGCGAGCAGCTCCTGTTGAAGTACAGCGCGGAAAACGAGCTTGAGGTCGGCCTGTTCGTCGATGAGCGCACGCTGCAAAACCTGGCCGAGCACGACCCGAGCACCCGCCTCGACGACGACAATCTGCAGGATTTTTTGTTCGCCGTCGAAGGGGTCAGCCACTTCGTCTATGTGGTCCATCGCGCGCGCTCGGATCGGCCGGTGTCGGCGGTCGAGCTGGAGCTGCAGGCCGAGGTGGATAAGTACGTCATCCTGCTCCTGGTCGGTTGGGACCAAACCGGCGAGCCGCCCAAAGATCTCCGGCGGCGGCTGTTTTCGCGCGTTGCGTACGCCTCGGATCTATCGAGCGAGGAGCGCGACCGTTATCGGCTAGCCAACTCTGCCGCCGACGAATACACGCACTCGCTCGAACAGCGCTTCGTCAAGCCGCGCGCCATCGAGGGCTTCCTGGATGAGCTGCGGCGCTTTTATCGCAAAGGGCTGGCCGACAAGCTCGATCACATTAAGCAGGCCGCGTAACCACGAACAGCGCCCGCACCGGCGAGAGGTAAGGACCCGCCTCCTGTAGTCGGCCGCGCCTCTCCTGACACCCCCCTGTTCCCCGTCGCATAAAATGTGCTGGATCGCGTTATGGTCGGCGCCCGATGCAGTCGCTGATTCGCTTCTTGGGCAAAGACGACTCCCGCCGCGCGGACCTGGCACGGGCCGTTCTCCTGTACCTGGTAACCCGCCTGGCCCTGGGCGTCTTCGTCTGGCTGACGGCGCAACATTTTCACTGTGTCGGGCCGCGCTGCACCGACCGCGGGTTCTTCCCCCACAACCTCCTTCTGAACGGGCTGTTCCAGTGGGACGCGTTTCAGTATCGCCAATTAGCGCAACACGGTTATTACGCCCATTCTGGATTTGATACTACAGTCCCCTATTTTCCTGCTTTTCCTGTTCTTTCTGCGACGCTCGGGCGGCTCTTCGGCTCTGTGCTGGTCGGCGGCATCGTGCTCAACCATGTGGCGTCGATCCTGAGCGCCTATCTCGCCGCACGTTTGTGCCGTCGGCTGGGCGTGGGCGACGTTGCCGGCGATGTCAGCGCGACCGCGCGCGAGGCGACGCTGTTCTGGTTGGCGGCACCGCTGACGCTATTTTTCTGCGTGTTTCTTTCGGAGTCGCTGTTCGGCTTCGCCAGCTTGCTGACGCTGTGGGCAGTGGCATCGGGCGCGTGGCCGCTGGCGCTGGTCGGCGGAATTTTGGCGACGTCGACGCGCAACGCCGGCTTGATCGTGTGCGCTTGCGCGCTCGTCTTGGCGTGGGAGCGGCGTAAGGAGCGGCCGCCGGGATGGTTCGGCTGGGGCTGCATCGCGCTCGGTCCGCTCGGTCTGGTCGCGCTGGTCGCGTGGCAGCAGTCCGCGCTGGGCGACGGCTTCGCCTGGGTGGCGGCGCAGCGACGGTGGAATCGGTTTTTGGTTTTTCCGTGGCGGACTTTTCGCGACGACTGGCTGGGCTTTCCCACGCTTGCGAGCCGCAACGTCGACGCCATGTACCGGACCCAAGAGGTGCTGGCCATGGTGGTCACTGCGCCACTCCTGTTTTTGCGCCGTCGCCTGCGGTTACCCTGGAGCTTATGGCTGCTCGGTGTCGGCGAGTGGCTTTTGCCGGTGGCGTCGCATTCGCTCATCTCGATCGCGCGCTATCAAGCCGGCAACGTCTATTTCGCGCTGGCCATCCCGGCGCTGTTGCAGCCGCGACCGCTCTTGCGCGGTGTGACTTGGATGCTGTTCGGCATGGTCTTGGCGTGGTACGCGGCGACCTATCCCGTCGGCAACTGGGCCAGCTGAATAGCCCAGCTAAGCCCGGCTACTTCTTGAGCTCCGGCGTGTCGCGTCGCATACGCGCGGTGGTGGTAATGAGGTCGGGCTCGCGCGCGATGCCCATCGTGATCACCAGCTTGAACGCCTGCTGCACCGACATGTCGAGGTCGCGCACGAGGGAACGCTCGACGAGCAGGTAGAAGCCCGAGGTCGGATTGGGGGTGGTCGGCACGAACACGCTCATCAACTCCTGCCCGGTTGCCGACTTGATGTGGCTGACGTGCGACGAGGTGACGAAGGCGATGGCGTAGCTGCCGGCGCGCGGATACTCGACCAGCACGGTGCGGTTGAAGCTGTCGGCGCCTTGCGAGAACACCGACTCGAAGACCTGCTTGATGAGGCCGTAGGTGCCGCCAAACAGCGGCAGCGCCGAGAGCACGCGATCGAGGCCGCCGACCAGCCGACGGCCGACATAATTGTGGGCGAAGATGCCGACCGTCAAGGCGAGCAGCAGCACGAGCAAGACGCCGACGCCGGGGATGGGCTCGCCGAACAGGCGCGGCCTCCAGGCGTCGGGCAAAACGCCATCGACGGAGCGAATGATCCAGGCGATCAAATAGGCGGTGCCGGCGATCGGCGCTAGCAGCACCAATCCGGTGACCATTTCGTTCTTGAGCAGCTTGCCGAGGCGTCGCATTGGCTGGGTCCCCTATTGACCGGGCGACGCGGGCGACGCGGTCGACGGAGTCAGGACGATGTTGTCGATGAGCCGCGTCGCACCGACATAGGCCGCCACCGCCAGAACCGCCGGTTGCGTGATGCGGTCATCGAGGAGGGTCAGCGTCTCGACGTCGCGCAGCTCGAGATAGTCGAGGCGAACACCGGGCGTCAGATGCAGCGTCGTGCGCGCCAGATCGACCAGGCGAGGCGCCACGTGCTCGCCCTCGGCAAAGGACTCGGCGGCCTTGTGCAGCGCGCGCGACAGCGCCAGCGCGCGCAGCCGGTCGTCGGGCGAGAGGTAGCTGTTGCGTGACGACAGCGCCATACCGTCGGGCTCGCGCACGATGGGCACACCGACTACCTCGATGGCCAGGTCGAGGTCGGCCACCATGCGGCGGATGATCGCCAGCTGCTGAAAATCTTTTTCGCCGAATAGCGCGACCTCTGGCTCGACGAGATGAAACAGCTTACAGACGACCGTCGCGACGCCGGCAAAATGGCCGGGGCGCGACCCGCCGCACAGGCCGCGCTGCAGCTCGCGCACCTCGATGAAGGTCTGGTAGCCGGTCGGATAGATTTCCGCCGCCGTCGGCGCGAACACCAGATCGACACCCGCGGCCGTGGCCATCACGAGATCTCGATCGAGATCGCGCGGATAGCGCGACAGGTCTTCGTTGTGACCGAACTGCGTCGGGTTGACGAAAATCGAGAGCACCAAAAAATCGGCGCGCCGACGCGCTTCGTCGAGGAGCGCACGGTGGCCGGCGTGCAGATAGCCCATCGTCGGCACCAAGGCGATGCGCTTGTTGTCGGCTTTGCAGCTGCGCACGCGGGCGCGCAGCTCGGCGCGGCTGCCGATGACCAGCGGTCGCGCGTTTGTCGTCGTTGCAGTCGTTGCAGTCGTTGCAGACAGAGTCATTTGCTCCCGTGCGCCGCGCTGCCGTACGGAGCGCTCTGTGCAAGACCGGCCGGATCGTGGCCGCCAAAAGAGTGGTCGTCGTCGGGAAACTGCCCCGATCGCACGTCGTTGACATAGCCCTGCATCGCGGTGCGGACGCGCAACGCCAAGTGATCGTAGCGCTTGACGAAGCGCGGGCGAAACTGGTCGTTGAGCCCCAAAAGGTCGTATGAGACCAGCACCTGGCCGTCGCACGAGACGCCGGCGCCGATGCCGATCGTCGGACAGGAGACGCTGGCCGTGATCTCCTCGGCCAGATCGCGGGGAATTCCTTCGAGCACCATGGCGTAGACGCCGGCCTGGTCGAGCGCGGTCGCATCTTCGAGCAGGCGTGCGGCGACCGCAGCGTCGCGGCCCTGCACCTTGAAGCCACCCATCTGATGCACCGACTGCGGCGTCAGCCCGAGGTGACCCATGACCGGGATGCCGATGCGCGACAGACGCGCGATGAGCTCGGCATATTCCTGCCCGCCTTCGAGCTTGACCGCCTCGGCGCCGCCCTCTTTGACCAGCCGGCCGGCGTTGCGTAGGCCCTCTTCGAGCGACACCTGATAGGACATGAACGGCAGGTCACCGACGAGCTGTGCCCGGCGCGCGCCCCGGCTGACGGCGTGGCAGTGATAGACCATTTCGTCGACGGTGACAGGGAGCGTGTTGTCGAGCCCCTGGATGACCATGCCGAGCGAATCGCCGACCAAAATAGCGTCGATCCCCGATTCGTCGCACAGGCGGGCAAAGGTGGCGTCGTACGCGGTGACCATGGCCACCTTGCGGACACCCTTCATCTGACGGATGGACGGAGCCGTAACCTTCGGAAGCGAGCTGGTTGCATCGGCCATGGTGCACCTCCCGTCTCGGTCTGGCGCGGCGGTCGTCGACGGCCGGTCAAGATCCAAGCGGCTTGTAGTGGGTGACACCCGACTTGGTCTTGTGGATGATCGCTACGAGCTCGTCCTGCAGCGGACGATTCTCGGTCCAGTCGATCTCCCCGATGTTGACCACCAAGAGCGGCGCGTCACCGTAGTTGAAAAAGAACTCCGCGTATCCTCCTACCATCCTGTCTAGCACTTCTCGGGACGGGTGTCGCACCGAGGGGTGCGCCCGTCGCAAACGACTCTGCAGCTGGTCCGCCGGAGCGTGCAAATAGACGACCAGATCCGGCCGCGGCATGGCGCCGGAAAACAGCGGATAGAGTTTGTCGTAGAGCGACAGCTCGTCGCGCCCTAGGCACGCCTCGGCCCCGACCCGCGAGCACTGCAGCAGGTGATCCGCGACGACGCCGCGGGCAAACAGATCTTCTTGGTGCAGGTCGTCGCGCAGCTGATAGCGCGACAAGAGCGCGAATAGCTGCGCCGGCAGGCCGTGGCGCGCCGGCTCGGACCACAGCCCGGCGGCGAACGGATTGGGGCCGGGATCGGCGATCATGCGGGCACCGAGCCGCTCGGCCAAAAGTCGCATCAGGGCGCTTTTGCCGACCTGCGGCGGACCCTCGACGGCGATGTAGCGAGCGAGTTCCACGCCCACTCACTATAGCAGCAGCGCTGCGCTCAATGGCGCGGCGGTGGCG
>JBBQIO010000063.1:0-10527 GCA_038325015.1 Polyangia bacterium | reverse complement strand
ACCCCTGATAGCAGGAGATGAGCGACAGCGCGCCGCCGAAGATCAGCGCCTTGGTCAGCCCCTGCAGGATGTCGCGCGTGTCGACGACCCAGCGGGCATTTTCGACGAAGGTGCCGCCGTCGACATTCTGGATGTAGACCGCGACGCCGTAGCCGCCGGCCATGCCCACGCCGTCGAACAAAAGAGTGAGCATCGGTACCATGACCAGTGCACCCAGAATCCTCGGCGTGATCAGGTACTGAACCGGATTGACGGCCAGCGTGGCGAGCGCGTCGACCTGCTCCGTGATGCGCATTGAGCCGAGCTCGGTGGCCATACCGGCGCCGGCGCGCGCAGCGACGACGATCGAGGTGAAGACCGGGGCCAGCTCGCGGGTCAGGGCCAGGCCGAGCGTCGCGCCGATGTAGCTCTCGGCGCCGAATTGACGGAGCGCCGCGACGAGCTGCAGCGCGAAGACCATGCCCACGAACATGCCGACCATGCCGACGATGAGCAGCGACTCCACGCCGATGAATTCGAGCGCGTCGACGAACACGCCGACGCGAAACGGCCGTCGCATGAGCCAGAACGCGGCCTGGCCGAAGAGCACGAGATGGGCGCCAATCTGCTCGGCCAGATCGACTGGCAGTGCCCAGGCGCGCTCGTTGAGGTCGACCAGGCGCTGCGCGGCGGAGCGCGGCGGAGGCGGTTCTTTGTTGTCGGCGTCAGCGACGGCGTCAGCCATACGAAGCCCCGTGGATTGCAGCCGCGCCCGGATCGCCTGAGTAGACGCGCGGTACACGCTTGGAGATGGCGCAGAACACCTCCCAAACGATGGTACCGCTCCAGGCGGCGAGCTCTTCGGCGTCGACTCTGGCTGCACCCTGCGCGCCCAGCACGACCACCTCGTCGCCGAGCTTGCACGCGACCTCGGTGACGTCGACCATGCACATGTCCATCGTGATGGCGCCGAGCACCGCCACGCGCCGACCGCCGAGCAAAACCTGCGCCGAGCCGGTCAGCCGGCGGCTGTAGCCGTCGGCGTAGCCGATGGCAATGGTCGCGACGCGCGATGGGCGAGTCGTGCGAAAGAGCGCACCGTACGAGACCGGCGCACCGGCCGGCAGATCGCGGAGCGCGACGACCTTGGACTTGAGCGAGAGCACCGGCGCCAGTCCAGCGTAGGGCGCATGGGCCGGGCTATGGCCGAACAGCGCCAGCCCGGGCCGCACCAGATCGAACCGCGCCTCGGGCAGACGCAAGAGCCCTGCCGAATTGGCGCCATGGACGAGCGGGCGCAAACCGCGCGCGCGGATCTGCGCCAGGCACTCGGCAAAGCGGACGAGCTGCGCTTGCGTCGGTCCGAGCTCCGGCCCGTCGGCGTCGTAAAAGTGGGTCATGACGCCTTCGAGCTGCAGCACCGGGAGCTGTCCGATGGCGTCGAGTAGCTCGGTCAATGCTTCGGGTGCAACGCCGAGGCGAGCCATGCCGGTGTCGATCTTGATGTGCAGCGCGAC
The DNA here is from genome assembly GCA_038325015.1 of Polyangia bacterium. Classification (GTDB taxonomy): domain Bacteria; phylum Myxococcota_A; class Polyangia; order Palsa-1104; family Palsa-1104; genus JBBQIO01. Next base: position 9,031 of record JBBQIO010000063.1, on the reverse strand, counting down.
GCGCTCGACCGACAGCTCCTCGGCGGCGCGCGCCAGGCGTGCCAGGTCGGCAAGGTCGCTGACGACGGGAGTCAGCCGATAGGCCACGACGTCGCGATGGCTCAGCCCGTAGAAGCTGCCGAGCACCAAAATCGGCGCGGCCACGCCGGCCCGCCGCAGCTCGATGCCCTCCTCGACGAGGGAAACGGCGAACCCCCACACCTTGCGTTCGAGCGCGCGCGCGCAGGCGACCGCGCCGTGGCCGTAGGCGTCGGCCTTGACCACTGCGACCACGCCGACGCCAGGCCCGACCACGGCGTTGACGACGTCGGCATTTTTCCGCAATGCAGCGAGATCGACCTCGGCGACGGTCGGTCGAATGTCGGTGCGGATGTCGAAGACTTGATAGATGGGCGCCTCGGCGGCGCATCTTAGCCGAATTTGATGTTCGGCCCGGCTCTGATCGATCGGCCCCAAGGACCGGAGGACCGGAGGACCGAAGGACGGCTAACGGCCGAGCAATTGCGGCGTCAGGTAAAGGGCGCGGCCGCGCGGGATGATCAATCCGCGTCGAACCATCGAAGCGTAGGCGCGCGAGATGGTTTCGCGGCAGCTGCCGACCATGTTGGCCAGCGCCTGCTGCGTCGGACGACGACGCACGACCAGCGCGCCCGAGGGCACCGTACTGTTGGCCGCCGTCGGCGTGGTCGAGCCGTCGGCGTCGTCGAGCGCCAGCCGTTCGAGCGTGCGCACCAGGCGGGATTCTACGTCGTGAAGCGCCAGGCTGGCGATGGTTTCGTCGGCGCGCCGCAGCCGCGCAGCCATCTGCTTGAGCAGCTGCACTGCAGTTTGCGGATGGCGCTCGATGTGGGCGTTAAACGCCGAGCGGGTCAGTTCGAGCAGCGCGACATCGCCCACCGCGATGACGCTGGCGGCGCGCGGTCGCTCGTCGAGGATGGCCAGCTCGCCGAAGAAGTCGCCGGGGCGGAGCTCGGCGAGCGTCAGCTCGCGGCCGTTTTCGCCGAACAGCACGACCCGCGCATGGCCGCTGACCAGGATGTACATCGACTCGCCGACCTCATCCTGCGCGATCAGCGCTGTGCCGGCCGGGCGGGTGCGCACCTGCATGCGGGGCGCGAGATCGTCGAGGGCGGCGCGCGACGAGGAGCCGAACAGGGACGTCTCCGACAGAAGCCGCCGATACCGATCGAAGCGAGAATCTTCCGACACGAGCACCGGGCGCTGGGCGTTGGGCATCATGTTCCGACCTCCGGACGGCCAACCGAGCAAGCTGGGTGCCAAGCCGGCTGAAACCGGCAAACAGCGCGCCGTACCAAGCAGTTGGGCGTCACTCCTCGGCGAGCGCAGTGTGGGCGCACAGCGGCGAGCCTGACATTTGTGTCGCGGTCCTGTGATTTATCCCGCAAACTCGGGTCGGTTCGATTTGACGGAGCAAATGAGTCGTGCAGGTGTACGTCAATGGTGAGCCGTCGGAGCTGCCGGTCGGGCTGACTCTGCGCGGGCTGGTGCAAAGGTTGGGGCTCTCGCCCGGTCAGGTGGCTGTCGAGCGCAACCTGGACATCGTCCCGCGTGGCAGCTATGACCAAGTCGTGCTGACCGACGGAGACCGCGTCGAGATCGTGACCTTCGTCGGCGGCGGTTAGCCTCCATCACGCCTGCAAGGGAGTGTACGACCATGTCCGCAAGTACCAGCGCGCTGTACGACGACCCCTTCGTCCTGGGCGGTAAGAGCTATCGCTCGCGCCTGCTCATCGGCACCGGCAAGTTCAAAGACCATGACGAAACCGCGCGTGCGCTCGACGCTTCGGGCGCCGAGATCGTGACCGTCGCGGTGCGGCGCGTCGAGATCAAGGCGGGCGTGCCTTCGCTCTTCGACATCGTTCGCCCGCGCACGCTTTTGCCCAACACCGCCGGCTGCTATACCGTCGACGAGGCCGTCCGCACGGCGCGGCTCGGGCGTGAGCTGGGCATGACCGAGCTGGTCAAGCTGGAGGTCATCGGCGACAAGCGCACGCTTTTCCCCGACGCCGAGCAGACGCTGGAAGCGGCGCGCATCTTGGTCAAAGAGGGGTTCATCGTCCTGCCCTACACCAACGACGATCCGATCATGGCGCGCAAGCTCGAGGACGCTGGCTGCGCGGCGGTCATGCCGCTGGGAGCGCCTATCGGCTCTGGCCTCGGGATTTGCAACCCGTACAACCTGCGCATCATCCTCGAGAGCATCAAGATCCCGGTCATCGTCGATGCCGGCGTCGGGACGGCGTCGGACGCGGCGCGAGCGCTCGAGCTCGGCTGCCACGCGGTCTTGATGAATACGGGCGTCGCGGCGGCGCAAGATCCGGTGCGCATGGCGACGGCGATGCGGCTTGGGGTCGAGGCCGGGCGGCACGCGTTTTTGGCCGGGCGTATGGCCAAGCGGCTGCATGCGGCGGCGTCCTCGCCGGAGCACGGTCTCATCGAGTGAGCGTCGGCTTTGCGCTCCTCTTGATCACCCCGGACGGGGGCGATCTGGACGACTTGGTCGGCAAGGTCGGGGTAGCGCTCGGCGCCGCGCCGCGTGGCTCCGTGGCAATTATGCTGCGCCGCAAACAAATGGCCCAGGAGCACAGCGCGCAACTCTATGCGTGGGCCGAGCGGCTGCGACAGGCGACGGCCGAGGCCGGCGCTACGCTGCTCATCAACGATCGTTTGGACGTCGCTTTGGCGGTGGGCGCCGATGGCGTTCATTTGCCGCGCGCGGGAAGTGGCCTACCGGCGTCACGCGTCCGCCAGTTGAGCGGCCGAAATTTTTTCGTCGGCGTGTCGACCCACACCCGGCAAGAGGCGCACACGGCGGCATCCGACGGGGCCGACTACGTCACCTTTGGCCCGGTCTACGCGCCGCTCTCCAAGCACAGCGATCGGCCGCCGACAGGACTGGCCGCCCTCGGCGATACGGTCCGACACTGCGCAGTACCGGTCTTCGCACTGGGCGGAATCACAGGCCTCCGAGCCGAGTCGTGCCGCGAGGCTGGCGCTCGGATCGCGTGCATTGGCGAAGTCCTCGGCCAGCCCGCCGCGCTCATCTCCGAGCGCGTTGCCGGCCTCAGAAATTCGCGCGAATAAACGCCGTGGCGCGGGCCAGGGCAGGCTCGCTTACGCACACGCTGTTGTGGTCTTGGCCATCGATGACCAAGGTTTCGCCGTGGGAATGGAGCGCCACAATTTCAGCAAAGCGCGACGCTCGGAACAGCTCATCGTTGGCGCCCACCAGGACGAGCAGCGGCAACCCATCGGCGCGCATCGCCGCACGATAGTCGTGCGGCGCCATGCTCATGAGGGCGGCAAAGCTGTAGTCCGAGCGCGGCTCGTCGGGTCTGGTGTGAAACAGCAGCACCGGGAGATAATTGAGCGCGCGAACATGGAGCGCGTTGAGCATCGCGAGCCCCACGATGCGCGGCCACACCACGGCCGCCGGCTCTCGCCCTTCGGCTCGGCTCGGCGGGGCATCGGTCATGGTCGGGGCGCGCGGGCCCAAGAGCGGGGCGAACAGAAGGTAGCCGTCGACGAGCGGAGTGCGGTGCATCTCGGCATAGCGCAAAAGAATGCCGCCGCCCATCGAGTGGCCGGCCACAAGAATGCGGGCGCTCGCCTTCTGTTGGCGCAGGGCGGTGAGCACGTCGGACAGATCTTCGCCGTATTGATCGATGTGTGCGACCGCGCCACGTGCACCCTCGGAGCGGCCATGTCCGCGCAGATCAAGTGCGATGACCTCGGCTCCAGTGCGGCGACGCAGCTCCGCACACAGGCCCAGATAGGGCGCGCTCGATGCCAGAATGCCGTGCACCAGCACAATCACCAGCGGCCCATCGGAGGCGAAGCGAATCGCGGCCAAAGAGGCGCCGTCTCGCATGCGAAACATGGTGGCTTCGGCGCCGGCGGGAGCGACCGAGGGCGGACCCGCGCTGACCACTTCGGCGTCGGCCGAAAAGTGCGGCGACGGCCAGGCCACCAGGCCCAACGCGACCACCAGCCACAGAACCAAGAGTCCGACAAGGAGCGTGATCAGACGACGGGCGCGCTTCATTAATTTTAATCGCTCACGGTCCGGGGCGGACAGTCAGACGATAGGGCGCCTCGAACGCCGTGTCGTGCGACCGTCCGGTGACGCGATAGCACGTCCCGTCGGCGCCGCGCGGGGTCAACGGCAGCTCCTCGCCCTGCCCCGCTTTGTGCGCGTCGGCGCGCGCCACGACGTCGACTTTGCCGGACGCCGCGGCCACGACGTTGTCGAGCTTGAGGTCCACGCCGTCGACGCCTTCGAGCGATACGGTGAATCCGCCGGCGGTTTTTGCAGTGCAATAATAATCGATGTCACCGGGCCAAAGGAACCCCGACATCGTTACTCCGTCCTCGATAGGCGTGGCCGTCGCCAGGGTGTCGTTCGGCTCGCGCTCGGCCCCATCCAGCGCCGCCTCGACGCCGAAGCGCAGCTGCCACAGCGTCGTCGGATTTTTGCCGTCGCCGGTCAGCTGCACGAGCACCTCGGTCGACCCCGCCGGCAGCCCGACATTGCGCAATCGCAGCTCGCCGCCGCGACCGCTCTCGGCCTTGGCCAGCACCACTGCGCCCGCCGCGTCGGTGACCACGCGCAGCTTGGGCGCGACCCCTTCGATGCCGCCGACCTCGAGCTTGAGGAGACTGCCGCCGGCGGTCGGCACGCGCAGCCAATCTTCGTCGCGGCGACGGCCAAAAAAACCGTGCCCGTCACCGCCTAAAAGCAGCGTCGCGCTTTGCGCTTTGTCGTTGGGCTCGAGCTCGGCGCCGGCCTGCGCGGCCTGGCGCTCGACGGTCAGCGAGTAGCCGCCCTCTTTGGCTAGGGGCGCGCCCTTGCTGCTGCTGTGGCTCGACCCAAGGACGCGCACGTAATAGGAGTGACCGGGGATGGCTCCCAGGTTGGGATAGATCTCGGGCTCGCCCGGGCCAGCGTCGTCGACGGTCAAGATGCGCGCGCCGTCGCCGTCGAGCACTTCGAGCGCGAGGTCCAAAGCGGCGCCACCGTTGGCACCGACCGCCACCGTGGTCGGCGTCAGCGTCAGCTTGAGCTCGTCGAAGCCGCCATCGGCACCACCCGACGGTTCGACGAACGAAAAGAGATCGACGTCGCCGCGCTTGGCGTTGGCCACGCTGACCAGCTGTCCGGCGATGCCATGTCCGGCGACCAACGGCTGCGCGTGCGCCACGTCGTCGTTGGGCTCGCTCTCGGGATCGAGCGGCTGCGTCGCGCCGTTGACCGGGTGGGCGCGCTCATGCCCATCGACCACCATCACCGCAGGCCCGGCATCGCGATGCATGGCAATCGGATGACGGCGCTCGCAGCCAAAAAGAATCAATGGAAGAGCCCAGAGGAGGCGTGCGCGCATCCGGTGAGTCTACTAAACAAAGAACGGTGGGCTTGGGGTCATTCGGATCGATCGTCGAACGTCAAACATCGGCCGCCTTCTCGGGTTGGAACCGATCGATCGATCGACTCCTTGGGCCGCGCCTGTCTAGCGACGGCCGATGGTCGCCAGAAACTCGGCTTCAGCGACGACCTTGTCCTCAACACGCGCCGTGCCCTTCATCTTCCAGACCGCGGCGCCGCGACGCAACGGCGTCACTTCGAGGCGCAGCTGATCCCCTGGCGTCACCGGCTTACGGAACTTCACCTTGTCCAGCGCCATGAAGTAGATCACGTGCGACTGGGCCGTCTGGCCGAGCGCGCGCATCGCCAGCACCGCGCCGGCCTGCGCCATCGCCTCGACGATAAGCACGCCGGGCATCACCGGATGGCCCGGAAAATGGCCCGGGAAAAACGGCTCGTTGATGGTCACGTTCTTGATCGCCACCACGTGATCATCCGACAGCTCGATGACGCGGTCGATGAGCAGGAACGGATAGCGGTGCGGAATGATCTTTTCGATGGCCGCGATGTCGAGCGGCGCCTGCGCGACTTGCCCCTCGGTGGTCTCACTCATCTACTTGCTCTTGGGCGTGCCGGCTTCCGTATTGTAGGTGCGGATGACCTCGTTCGTGATGTCCAAGGACGGCAGCCCCCAGACGACCGACGCGCTGCGCTCGAGCACGAGCGACAGATGCTCACGCTCGGCGATCTTGCCGACCACGGTGGTCAGCTTGGCGAAGATGCCGTGCGTGGCCTCCTGCTCTTTGGCTGCGAGATCGCGCTGCAACCGCGCGTAGATCTCCTGCAGCTGCACGAAGCGCTGCTGAAAATCCTGCTGCTCTTTGGCCAGCGCCTCGGGCTTCATCATCGAGGACTTCTTGTCGAGGTCCTCCTTCATCTTCTTGAGCTCGTCCTGCTTTTGGTCGAGCTCCTTTTGCTTACGGTCGAAGTCGGACTTGAGCTTGGCCTTGGCCCGCTTGCCGTCCTCGGTCTCTTCGAGCGCGCGCTGAAGATCGACGTAAGCCAACTTGACGTCGGCGAGCGCCACGGTCGGAGCAATGGTAGTGCACAGAAGGGTCGACGCGAGAAGGAGGGTCTTCATGGTGCGGCAGGCTGTTACTAGCCCGCACCAGCAGTGTCAAGGCGAGGAGCTATTTCTTGCCCGACTCTGCGTTGTACATGCGAATCACCTCGTTGGTGATGTCGAGCGAAGGCTGGCCCCAGACCACCGAGGCGCCCCGCTCGAGCACCATCGACAGGTGATCGCGATCCGCGATGCGCGCCACCAGCGTGGAGAGCTTGGCGAACATCTGGCTGGTGATGTCCTGCTGCTTCTGCTGAAGGTCGCGCTGCAGCCGGGCGAACACCTCTTGCAGCTGGGCCACGCGCTGCTGGAACTGCTGCTGCTCCTGCGCCAACGCTTCGGGCTTCATCAGCTGCGACTTCTTGTCGAGGTCCTCTTTCATCTTCTTGAGCTCGTCCTGCTTTGTGTTGAGCTCGGCCTGCTTGCGATCGAACTCCGCCTTGAGCTTGGCCTTGGCCTTCTTGCCGTCCTCGGTCTCTTCCATGGCGCGCTGCAGATCCACGTAGGCCAGCTTGGTGTCGGCCATCGCCGCCATCGGAAACAAAATGCTGCCCAGTAGAACGACGAATAGAACGTGGGTCCGCTTCATGAGACTCCTCACCTTTGCTGTGATTCGCAAGCAGGCATCCCTAACGACGACTCAGGCCAATTCCTGGTTGCCTACGGAATGAATGTCGAACGCTTTTTCTTTACACTGGATTCAGAGCTCACCCTCAATGGTGGCCGTGGCCACCAGGGCGTCTACCACACCTTGGGTCCGCGCACGATTCGGCGGATCGGGGGATAGCGCGAAAACTTTGATCGCGTCCAGTGCCACCGACAGATCGACGCGGCGCAAAAAGCGCACGACGCGTCGCTCGCGGACGAAGAGCTGACCGTGCAGCGACGCTCCGACGGTTAGATCGGCCAGTGGCGCGTTCTGACGGTCGCCCGTAAAGTACTGCCCGACCGGCCCGGCGCGCTCGTACGACTCACGCCATCCGGCGTCGCGATAGAAAAACGCAGCGCTCTGCTGGTAGTAGCGCGCGTGAATGCGCCAGCGCAGACGATCGGCCCGCTGTTGCTCGTCCCAGGCCAGCTCCAGAGCGAGCGAGCGAATGGCCCAGGTATCGGCATAAAGATGGAGGTCGGCGCCGAGTGCGCCGCGCGTTTCGGTGCCCGGCGCCCAGCGCAACGACAGCCCGAGCGAGCCGCGGTCGCGCACCGCCGGATGCGATTCTTGCGCAAAGATCTGCCCCTGGTCGAGCGCAACGCGACGGTAGGGATTCGACTGAAAACCGGCTAAATGCGCGTAAAAACCGTTAATGCCCACGCGCACGCGCGCGGTCAGCACCTGTTGGTAGACGAGCTCGACGCCGTCGATGTCGAGCGACTTTTGCACGAGCCCGTGACCGCCCACAAAGCAGCCCGTCGACGTGCCCAGCGGCTGCCGCTGCAGCGGCAGGAGCGTCCCGTTGTCCAGATCGCAGACGCGGTCAAAGTCGTGGGCCCAGCGCACGGTGAGCTGCGCGTCGATGGGCCGCAGGGCCAAGGTGGCGCCGAGCCGGATCATGTTGGAGTGGTAGTCGCTCTCAGTGCTGTAGCGGTACCCGACTTCGAGCGTCAGCGGGATCTTGTGAAGCGGCACGCGCACACCGAGGAGCGCCTGATTGCGCGTGTCACTCATGTGTGTGGCCGAAGTGACCACGTCGGTGCCGCTGCCGTAGGTCCGCGCCGTGGCGCCGGTGACGACATCCGCGCTCCAGCCGGCCTCGACCTCAATGAAGGGCAACGTCGCGGTGGCGTGCACGCTCGGGCTGACGACATACAGCCGCTCGCTTGCCGCCGGCTCGACGAACAGCTGCACCCCGGTCGACGCGGCGACGGAGGGTTCGGCCAGTGCCGGCGCAGCGAGGACGCACAGTGCACACGCAATTGCGGCCCTCCATCTCACGGCGACGCCAGCCAATCGATGAACAGCTGGTTGGCGAAGCCAGGATCTTGGACCGAGATGCCCGGCGGATGGGGATCGGCCTTGCCTTCGGGCACGGTCAAAAGCCGGCTGGCGTCGGGCTGGTCACAGCGCACCAGCTGAATCGAAGCCCAGTAATTAAGCTGCCAGGCCGTCGGCCAGGCGGAAAACGCGTCACCCGGCGACGGTGGGCTACCCGGCGGCACATAGCGGAGATAGCCGTGGCCGCTGGCCTGTGCGTGACACGGGCCGGTCGCGCACTGGTTGGCGTCGATGTACGGAAGCCAGACATTGGCGGCGAAATAGGTGGGGGACGGCTGGCACGCGCCGGCGCTCGGTTTGGCGCCTGGCTCGACCGCACAGGCACCGAGCCCCAACACCAACAGGACTATGGATGCACAGCGCGTCACGAGGCTATTTCTGTGGAGGCAGCTTGTGCAGCTTGAGCTGCAGCGACCGACGGTGCATGCCGAGGCGCCGCGCCGCTTCCGAGATGTTGCCGCCGGCGTCCGACAAGACGCGATTGATGTGCTCCCATTCGGCGCGCGCCAAAGAGGGCGCGATGTACTCGCCC
>JBBQIO010000062.1:0-10541 GCA_038325015.1 Polyangia bacterium | reverse complement strand
GCGCCGCCAGATCACCGAGGGCGAGCGTCGTCGTTGGGTCGTGCCAAAACCCCAGCCAGTTCGATGGCGGCGCGGCCACAGACGCATTTCCCGCGGGCACCCCGATGCGCCCGAGCTGCGTCGCCACCCAGTGCGTGAAGGACGGCGCACCCGTCGGCGGCGCGGCGAGATCACCTTTGGCGTGCGCCGGGTCGCCCGCGTCCTCGACCAAATGCAGGATCGCGCCCGCGGCCAGGAGCGCCCGCGCCAGCGCATCGCCGCGCCCGGCCAACGTCGGCAGCGATGCGGCACGCTCGCGCTCGTCCAAAAAGCGCGCTAGCCCCCAGTCGTTGACCGAGCGCTCGGCGGTCAGCCATTCGGGAGCGTAAAACGGGTGGCCTGCGCCGCCGGCGATGAGTCCGCGCAGCGATTCGAGCCCGTCGTGCCAGCGCGCCACGCGCGCGCCGAACGAGTCCGTCTGAAGCTCGCTTTGCGGCGGCGCATAGAAGTGGTGCCGTTGCCGTTCGACCGGCGCATCTTCGATGACCGATCCGGCGACCAACCAACCGAGCGCGGTCAGGCGGCGAATGTCGCTCGCGTAGCCACCCTCGTGATCGAGCAGCGCCAGCCGGCGCAGGAGATCTTCGTCGTCGGCTGCAGGCTGCAGCCGAAGCGCGTCGAACACGCCGAGCGGGCGCGCGTTCTGCACCAGCACGCGGTGCAGGATCGACCCAGTCGCTGCTTGTTCGGTCAGGCCGGCGTGCGTCGCCGGCTCCCACGCTAAGGCCGGAGCGGCCAGCGCCAGCGACGCCACGATTCCGAGTGCGAATCGGCGGTTGATCATCGGTGCAGCGTCGGCGGCTGGAGTTGAAACGGCCGGTCGGGGTCGGGTGCCGGGTCGTCCTTGGATGGCGGCGTCCTCGGCTCTGTATCGTCGAGTGGCATGAGCTGATCCTCGGTCTTCTTGTCGCCGTCAACGGACGGCGGCGGCGGCAGCAGCGACGGGCTGTCGCCTTTGGGAACTGCGTTGAGCCGATCGAGCCGGGCCAGGAGGCGCCGCATCATTGCCGCGGCCTGCGAAATACTGCGACATTGTTCGACGCCGCACGTCAGCTCGATGACCGTGCCGTGATCGCGGTCGAACGCTGCCACCGCCAAGATGTTGCCCTCCTGACCGGAGACCGCGGCGTCGCCAACATTGGGCAGCGCCGTCGCGCCCGGAATCTCTTGGCGCAGCGTCTTCCACTTGCTCTCGGCGCCAGCGCCCAGGCGCCACACGCGAATCGCCGCGTCGAACGACTCGGGCTTGTCGATGGCGCGAAAATGCCGGCTGTCGTACACCGGCGACTGCGGCAGATCGGCGAGCTGCTCGACGACTAGCGGACCGGCGAATCCGGTGATCGCGCGGTATTCGTCCTCAGACAGAAGGACCGAGGCATCCAGCGGCGTACCGATCGGCGCGCTGGTCGTCGGTTGGCTTTCGCGCGCGAGCTCGAAGCTGGCGCGGATCAGCTCCTCTTGGAGAGCCTCGTGCATTCGGTCGCCGCCGCCGACGAACACGACATGGCGCGCGTGCGACTGGGTGGGTGCGAAGCGGTCCAGCTTCACCGTGACCCATTGCGCGGCGAAATCTTGCCGCACGCTGCGATCTTCGAAGCGGCGATCCGAGCGAAAGGCGACGTAGCCGCGCTGATAAATGATGAGCGTCGTGCGCGCCAGGCGAGCCCCCGCCGGGATGGCGATCGGGTCCACCGCATAGCGACCGTCGTGGTCGGTCTCGACGGTCACAGACCGCTGCCCGGCAGGAGCGGGCAGGGCGCCCGGACTTTCGAATGCCCAGTCGACCTCGACCAGGGCGCCGGTCACCGGCTTGCCGGTGCTGCCGTCGAGTACGCGCCCGTCGAACGGCCCGCGCAAGTCGGCGCGCTCGCTGGTGTCGGGACGGGCGACGAACGGCGCTTCGGCCATCGACGGCGCGCAGCCCGCAAGCGCACTGCAAAGGCCGGCGAAAAGCAGCGCAGGGACAATCTTGCTAGGGTGGAGGGGGCTTGGTAGGTTCATGGTTGGCGACTTGGCACAGACGAGCTTCTAGCGCAGCCTGGGATCGCCGTAAATCGATAAAACGCGGGGCGACGCCACTTGTGGTGCGTTAGCTTCGACGGAAAACTAGCTCGGGGGTCGGATGGCTCGCTGTACGCATTGTGGGAAGGTCAACCGCGACGACTCGCTCTTTTGCCAGGAGTGCGGGCAGCGGATTGAGCCGCCCAAGCCGGTGGCTCCCCCCGCGCCGGCTGCGCCTGCGATGATTTCGTGCGGCTCGTGCGGCGCGGCCAATCTCGAAGGCATGAAGTTTTGTAAGATGTGTGGGACCCCGTTGACGCGACTGGCTCCCGCCGTTGCGCCGGCCCCGGTTGCGGCGGTCGCCCCAGTTTCCGCCCCAGTTTCCGATAAGCAAATGTGCGTCGGCTGCGGCAAGCCAACTCCGGCGGGCTTTTCATTTTGCCAGCATTGCGGGCGACGCTTCAGCCCGGCCGATGCGCGCAATCTGGGAGTCGCATCGACGATGGCAGCCGACGCGAGCCTGCCCGCGCACACACCGCCGGCGGGAATGCCCGCGGCCAAGAGCTCGCGTGACGATGCGTGGGCCTCGACGATGGCGGCGAGCGCGACCCCGGCCTCGCCCTTTGCGACCGCGCCGTCCGCGCCGACGCCGGCGATCGCTCCGGTACCGGTCGCGGCAGCGCTGCCCTATCCGCCGCCGCCCGTCGCTTCGCCCGTCGTGTCGACGCCGCTCGTGGCGCCTGCCCCGGCCTCTGCTAGCAACGGTCGCAACAACATGGGCACCGCGCTGGCCATCGCCGATCCGCCGCAGACCGGCCGCCTGGTGCCGCTCAACCGCGACGGCTCGGCGGGCCGAGCGCTCCCGCTCGTGGTCGGCAGCTTCGACATTGGCCACACCGAAGGCGATCTGCACTTCGACGAAGATCCCTTTTTGAGTGATCCCCATGCGCGGCTGGTGTGCGAAACCGGGTCGTGCATTTGTCAGCCCATCGACCTCCTCAATGGCGTTTACCTGCGACTGCGCAACCCGCATGTGTTGCTCGACGGCGACACGCTGCTCGTCGGTCGCCAGCTCCTGCGCTTTGACGTGGTTTCGTCTGCCGAGACGCTGCCGGTGGTGATGCAGCACGGCGTGCGCCGGTTCGGCTCGGCCGATCGGCTCGCCTGGGGACGGCTGCGCCAGCTCACGTCGGCCGGCACGACGCTCGACATCTGGCATCTGACGCGGGCCGAGATGGTGCTCGGCCGGGAAGAGGGCGATATCACCTTTTCCGACGATGAATTCATGTCGCGGCGGCACGCGCTTTTTCGTCAGGAGACCGATCGACTGACGCTCGAAGATCTCGGCTCGTCGAACGGGACCTTCGTGCGTCTACGTGGTCCGTCGCCGATCGTCAACGGAGACGTGCTGCGCATGGGCGATCAGCTGCTCCGGCTGGAGAGCTAATGGCGGCGCCGCAGATCGAGGTCGGGCTGGGCGCGCGCACCGACGTCGGGCAGCTCCGCGATCACAATGAAGACTGCTTCTTGGTCGTGCAGCTCGACGTCCCTGGCGGCGAGCGCGACGAAGCCAAGCTCAAGATCCATGCGCTCGGTGAGCGCGGCACGCTGCTCTTGGTGTGCGACGGGATGGGCGGCGCGGCGGCGGGTGAGGTCGCGTCGCGATTGGCGGTCGACAGCATCGCGCGGACCATGGTGGCCGATGTCGACGTGGCGCGCGCCAACGGCTTTCCCGAGGCCGAGCCGAACAAAGACGTCGCCGAGGTGGACCGCGAGCCGCAGACCGCTTTGGCGCGCAAGCTTCGACAGGCGGCGGTGACCGCGAACGACGAGATCCTGGCCGAGGCGCGCAGCAACCTGGCGCGCGGCGGGATGGGCACGACCATGACGGCTGCGCTTTTGTGGCGGGGCCATGCACTGGTGGCCCAGGTCGGCGACAGTCGCTGCTACGTGTTGCGCGGCGAGACGCTGACGCAGGTGACGCGCGATCAGTCGCTGGTCAACCAGCTGATCGAGAGCGGCCACATTACGGCCGAGCAGGCCAAGCACTTCGAGCACTCGAACGTGATCCTGCAGGCACTCGGTGTTCAAGAAGACGTCGACGTGCAGCTATCGCGGGTGGCGCTTCGCCGCGACGATCGCCTGATGCTGTGCTCCGACGGTTTGACCGGCGTGGTCACCGACGAAGAGCTGGCGGCTGTGCTCGGCTCGGTGCCGGATCCCGACGAAGCCGCGCGCCTGCTGATCGAGATGGCCAACACCGCCGGCGGGCCGGACAACATCACCTGCGTCGTGGCCGACGTGCGCGGCGAGGGGTTGCCGGTACCAGCGACGACCGACGTGGTGCAATATCTGCTGTGGAAGGTCGCACCGGATGTGCCGCCCAGCCCCGAGGGTGCGTCGGAGGCCGAAGATCTGGTGCCGCCGGTGGCCAACCGGCCGTCGGGCACGAGCGACGGCGATGACGACGACGCGGATGCCGACGCCGATGCCGGCGCGCCGCAGACTGCCACCGAGCGCTGGTCGATGCTCGGCGCAGTGGCCGTGCTGGTCATCATTTTGCTGGTCGGCCTGCAGCTCTACCGGCGTGGCGTGGAGTGTCGCTTGGAGTCTTCCACCCCCGGGTTGCACGTGCTCGATGGGACCCGCGAGCTCGGCGTGCGCACCGTCGAAGGGGAGCTGCTGCTGCGCCTGAGCGCGGGCGCGCACGTCATCAAGTTGCACAGCGGGAGCGGCAGCGATCAGGCCGGTGAAGACTCGGTCGGATCACGTGAGGTCGTGGTCGTCGAGGGGGCCGAGTGCGTGATCAATTTCGTTGCGGATCACCCGTAAGGGCCGGTCGACGATGAGCAGCTCGACCTGTATTAAGTGCACAGCGCCCCTCGAATCGGGGGCCCGGTTCTGTGGCGGCTGCGGTGCGCAGCAGCCGTCGCCGCCGCACAATCCGATCGGCAACAAGACCCTGTTCCAGGCCGGCGGTGGGCCGATTCGGCCGTCGCGACCGGCGCAAGCCGAGGCGGCCCGCCCGTCGCAACCGGTGCAGCCATTGCAAGCTCCGGTGCGCGCGGCGACTGCGGCTGCGCCCAGCGCGGTGGCCGCGACGCCGGCGCCTAAAAAGGTGACCGCTCCGGCGCCGGCCCTCCCCGAGGACCTCACCGGACAGACCCTCAACGATCGCTATCTCGTCGAGGATCAGATCGGCAACGGTGGGTTTGGCACCGTCTATCGCGCGCTTCAGCTGCAGATGTCCCGCCGGGTCGCGCTCAAGGTCCTCCATCCCAGAATGGCCAAGGATCCGCAAGTCGTCGAGCGCTTCCGACGTGAGGCGCAGGCCAGCTCGCTCCTGCGTCAGCCGCACACGGTGCAGGTCTACGACTTCGATCGGCTGCCCGACGGCACACTGTACCTCGCCATGGAGCTTCTCGAAGGGCGCTCACTGCACGAGGTGCTCGGCATAGAGGGCAAGCTCGCGCCGATTCGTCTGGCGCGCATCATCGATGGAATCGCCGAATCGCTCGGCGAAGCGCACGGCCAGGGGATCGTGCACCGCGACATCAAGCCCGAGAACATCTATCTGGAGCCGCGGCCCGAGGTCGACTTCGTCAAGGTGCTCGATTTCGGCATCGCCAAGATCATCTCGGGCGACGCCGGCTCACGCCCGCAGTTGACCGCGGTGGGTCAGACGTTGGGCACGGTCGAATACATGTCGCCCGAGCAGCTCATGGGGCTGCCGCTCGACGGACGGAGCGATCTTTACGCGGTCGGAATCCTGACCTACGAGCTCTTGGTCGGGCGCTTGCCGTTTGCCGGCGCGCATGCCACGGACATCATAGCCGGCCATCTCAAGGGCGTGCCGCTCGCTCCGTCGCAGGCGCTGGGCGCCGAGGCTGCCGGCTCGCCGGAGGTGTGGGCGGCATGGGACAAGATCATCTTGCGCCTGTTGGAAAAGAAGCGAGAGAACCGCTTCGCGAATGCCGGCGAGCTGCGCCGCGCGTTGGCGCCGCTGTGCTCAGCCGACGAGGTCGCATCGCCGCCGGGCGCCGCGGCACCGCCCCGGCCTACGGTGGAGCCGGCTAACTCGCCCGCGCTGACCCAAAAGAGGCGTGCGGAAACACCGTCGTGGATTCCGATCGCGGCCGCGCTGGCCGCCGTGCTGGTTTTCGGCCTGGTGATCTTCTTTTTGCGACACGGCCGCTAGCCAGTCGCCGCTTCGCAGGCGCGATGGTCACGATCACCGTCGGTGCGTCTGCCCAAGCCGCCGCCGCGACCAGAGCACGGCAGAGACCAACAACAACCACAATGCATCGCTCCGAAGAGGCGCGCCCGCGGTGTGACAGTCGCAACCCCCCGGCGCGTGGCCGGCGTTGGGCACCGTCATGTCGGCGACCGGCGCATCGCTCGCAAGGTCCGCCACCGGCGACAAATCAGGGGCGGGTGTGGTGCCCATGTCCTGCGCACCGAAGCACGCCGAGATGTGCGTGCCGCGCTTTTGCCTGCACGACGTAGGCGATTCACAGGCGGGCTCCGACAACGCGCCAGGCTTTCCGCTCATGCCGGTCTCGCTGATCGCCGGATAGGCCAGCGCCACGGCGGTCCAGTGCTGCGGCGTGGGTGGATGCTCGACGTAGCCGAAGACCTTTTCTTGATACGGCGCGGCGCCGCCCACTTTGGGATCCCACACGCCGCGCGTCGAGCTGTACATTGGGTTTGCCGGGTTGTTCTTGAAGCTGAGGCCGTTGTACGCCCACGCGGAGGTGTACCAATCTTCGATCACCTGCGGGTTGCGATCGCCGACACACTCGGTGCCGCGCCACTTTTGTGCGAGGATCTGTGTGCCGGTGGCCAGATTGTACGTAGGCTCGGCAACGACGCGCATCGGGTCGAACGATGGCTTGGGATCGGCGGCGCGCATGCCCGACGTCACTTGGCCGATGCCATAGCCGCAGTCGAAACTCACGATCGTGCGCGAGGCCGCCCCGACTTGTGACGCGGGGGCGGTGGGCACACAGAAGTGCAACCACCCCGTCTCGACGCGTGCGATCGCTTTGAGGATCTCGCAGGGAAATTCCGCCGCGCCCATCGATGGTGGCGTCGGGTTACCGCATCCCTTCGTGATGTCCGCGACCGCAGGCCCTTGATTGCCCCAAGCCGCCGGGCCACGCGCGACCACGTCGAAGATGCCCTGCCACTGCCCGACCGTTGGATTCGTGCCAGCGACGGGAAAATATCTGCACGTGGGCGCCACAGTCGGCGTGTAGCTGGGGCAATACTGAGCGTGCGCCAACGCGGGTGCGGTGGCGAAAGCGATGAGGATTAGCGCGCGCCTCATCGCACAGCGCTGACGTCGATGACATCCACTCGCCCGAGCCGCGGCTCGGACAGCGACGATTCGGCACCTGTGTTGAGGTCAATGATCGCGGGAATGGCGCGGCGCCCGCGCGAGGAATAAGAATGCGCAACGACATAACGGCCGGACTGCGCACGCGCGACGAGCTGCCAGTTGCCGAAGGGTCTGTCGATGGCAGTCCGGGTTTCGCAGTCAAAAATCTGCAGCACACCGGGTCGCGGATTCCAAGCGATGTGATGCGCGCCGACAAGCGCCGGCGCGAGCCCATACGACGACGAGGTCCCGATCAAAAGCGGCGGATCGCCCGAGAGCGGCACCTCGATCAGCTGCCACTGCGACGGATCGCGGGGGCTACGCGTTTGGACGACGACGCTGTGTCGCGCGGGAATCAGGACCGCGTCGCGCGCATATTTCTCATCGAGAATGGTCCGTTGCGAGCCCGCGGCATTCACGCAAATGAGCCGGGTGCTGTCCGGACCCATCGCGACGAGCAACGTCTCGTCCGCAACGCGCCCGACGGGGTAGGCGAGGAAGCCAGTCGATTGATAAAGTGACGTGACCTCGTGCGAAACGAGATCGACCTCGTCGACTTGGATCTGATCGATGCGCTGCTCCTCGAGCGCTGGTCCGGCTTGACCTCGCGCGACCAACACGTGCGTCGCGTCGATCACGACGGGCGGCGAGCTGTCGAAGATGCCGTCGACGACATGCTCACCTGACGGCGCGATCAACAGGCTCGATGCCCACGAGCTGTCACGCGCGGGGCGTGTCTGCGTAATGATCGCGTAGCGTCCATCGCCCAAAGATGCGCCGCGCAAGGTGGCTCCCGGTACGTGCGCAATCGTCGCCAGGGTGCGCTCCTTTCCCGTCGCTGACATCGCGATCAGGGTCGAGCTGTCGGCGTCGGGGAGCGTCGTCGTCGCAGTCACTTCGAAGTGCTCGTCGGCAGCGATTGGTTGAGGCCGGGACGCCAAGGCGGCGATGGCAACCGCCGCGCCGAGAAACCAGCCGACATTCCTAGAAGCCATCGGCAGAGCATAACGCAGGACAGCGGGTCCCAAGCTGGCTGGCCTTTAGCGGTCCTTTGTTCAGCAGTGGGGGTGTCAACTTTCGGACGGCAATGCGCGATCCGGACCTCGATGGCAGCGTGTGGCGGCTGGCTTGCACCAGCAAGTCCACATGAACAAGCTCGCTGCTTGCATTACTTCGTTGCTCCTCCTGACCGTCGTGGCGCCCGCGCACGGCGACGAGGTGCGACCTCTGCAGCTCGACCCTGCGACCGTGACCACAGAGCAAAACCTGCGCGACGCGCAGCGATTGAAAGTCGCCGGCATCATCGTCAGCGCGATTGGAATCGGGGCGGTGACATTGGGTGCCGTGCTGTACGGGACGGCAGATGCCGGGTGCCGGAACGCGAGCGGTGAAGAGTGCGCGATCATCTCCAAAGCGACTGGCGCTGGCGTCTTGGTTGTCGGCGGCACCTTGGTGGCGGTAGGCATTCCACTATGGGCGGTGGGGCAGCACCGGGAAAATGCGCTGCTCAAATACCACCCGGAGCTGGCCATCGAAGCGGACGGCACGCATGGCCTCGCCCGCCTTACGCTGCAGTTTTAGCCGCCGAGCACGGCGGCGTGCTGCCGCTTCATCGAGGCAGAGTCAGAAGCAGCCCGCGCACGCGCTCAGCGTCGGCTAGGTAGGGCGGATCGACCTCTAAGAAGCGCTCGTACTCTTTGCGGGCGCTGGCGTGGTCGCCGGCTTTTTGCAGCAAATCGCCGAGCAGCAGGTGAGGATCGGGCAAAAGCGGGTCGAGCGCTACGGCGTGGCGCGCTTCATCGAGCGCGCGGTCGAGCCGCCCTTCGGTGCGCTGTCGGGTGGCGGCGGCCATGGACACGGCGGCGAGCCCGGCTGAGCGAACCTCTTCACCGTCGGCCATCGGATCGGCCGGGAGATCGCTCGGCGCCGGACGGTTTTCACCGAGCAGCTCGCGTCGCAGATCGAACGCGCGATAGCGACCGAGTGCATGCGGCCCTTCGCCGACCCAAATTTGCAGACTGCTGGCGTCGACAATCACCGAGTGGGTTGCGATCAGCGCGTCGAGCGCGTTGCGATTGCCCAGGCCGAGCAGCTTGTCGCCGACGCCGCGCTTGTCGCGCAGGATTTCGAGCGCGCGCCGCGGATCGATCTGGCCGTGGTTGCGCTTGACCAGCTCGTCGAGCCGCGCGCCGCGCGCACCGGACGTCAGGTAGCGACGCAGGCGATCATTTTCTGCGTCGCCGGCAAAGGCGGCGCTGAGCGCGTGGTTGGTCAGCGTGGTCGAGTCGCTGTGGCCGCCGGTGCGCCGCACCTCGGTGCGCGTCGGGCTGCGCTCGATGACCGCCGACTCGCCCGTCTTGCCGTCGCCGACCAGGTAAAAATCCGGCACCAGCACGGGCGTGCGCTTGACCAGCTGCACCACCTCGTCAATCGAGCGCGCCTGTTCGAGGGCCTGCCGCACCAGGATCTCGACCGGCTGCCCCTCTTTGCCTTTGTCGTCGGTGCGCGCGGCGTTGATTGAAATGTAGATCCCGGCGGCGTTCAAACCGGTGACCACTCCGGCCATGCCCACCCAGGCCACCGACGCGAACGGGATCTTCCCGGCCGGCTTGAAAAACAGGATCGCCTTGTCGCGATCGAAGATGACTGGCCCCTCGAAATCGAAGTTGCGGCCGATGATGAGGTGACCGTTGGTGGTCGCCGGGCCGGACGCGGCGAACGCCGAGCAGCCGAGAAGCGGCGAGTGCTCGAGACGCTGCGTGATGTCGTGCAGCGCGTGGTAGTAGACGACGCGCTGATAGACCGGCAAAAAATCGCCGTGGTCGTCGATCATGCCGCGCGCCAGGCCGGCCAGCTCGAGCTGCCGTTCGACCGGCAAAAAATCGCCGAGATGCCGATACTGCAGCCGCACGCCGAGCGCCACCACCGAGCGCGCGATGCGCGACGGAATGTACTTGGCCATCTCGGCGAACATGTAGTCCTCGGTGTCAAGGAGCAGCCGCTGTCCGAGCCGTGCCTGGGCGTATCCCATCGCGTACGGGGTGCCTTCGACGTGAAGCTCCCAGATGCCGCGCTCGCGCGACAGCCAGTTCGGGCCGATATGAGTGCGCGCGCCGTCAGA
>JBBQIO010000061.1:0-10572 GCA_038325015.1 Polyangia bacterium | reverse complement strand
CCGCCGCGGTTTTTACCCATTGATTCGATCAGCCAGGGAGCAGGCGTGAGCGTCAACGTACTCAATCGTTTCGCCGCTGGCACCGAATGCCGCGAACTCGAGCTGGCGAGCGGCATCCACATGCGCGCGTATATTCGCGGCGACGGTCCGCGCACGGTGATTTTCCTGCACGGGTTTCCCGAGCTTGCGGTGAGCTGGCAGCACCAACTCGCGGCGGTTCCTCCCGGCTTTCGATTCGTCGCGCCGGACTTGCGCGGCTATGGCGGCAGCTCGGCGCCGACTGCTGTCGCCGACTACAAGATGAAGCATCTGGTGGCTGACGTCATGGCGCTGGCCGACGCGCTCGGCGTCGAAAAGTTCGATCTGGTGGGGCACGATTGGGGCGGCGCCGTGGCGTGGGAGACGGCGCGCGCGCACCCGGAGCGGCTGCGTACGCTGGCGATCTTGAACTGCCCGCCGGTCGACCTGATGACGCGCTTCTTGTTCAAGCCTACGCAGCTGCGGATGAGCTGGTACATCCTCTTTTTTCAGCTGCCCTGGCTGCCCGAGCGCGCGCTCCGGGCCAATCCGGTCAAGACACTGCGGGGCACGTTTCGCGGGACCGCGGTCAACAAGGCCGCATTTACCGACGAGTCGATGGCGCCCTACGTCGAGCAGCTGCAAACGCGCGGACTGGCAGGCGGGCTCAACTACTATCGGGCCGCGTTTCGCTCGCTCTCGCTGCGCCGGCGGCCGCCCGTCACCGTGCCGACGCGGATGGTGTGGGGAATGGCCGATAGCGCCCTCGGGCCGTGGTTCGCCGACCCCGAGCTCTATCGCGACATCGCAACCAACTTCGATGTGGTGCCTATCGTCGATAGTGGGCACTGGGTGCAGCAGGAGGCGCCGGTCGAGGTCAACGCCGCGCTCGTGCAGCACTGGTCCACAATCGCGTAGGGCGTTATTAAGGTAGCGCCACCCGAATCAGCGCGAATTCCGATCCGAACCAGCCCACCCCGTTCGAGCGGCTGTAGGTCACGTAGATGAGATTGCCGGCATCGAACTCAGGATGCCAGTTGGCGTCATAAGCGCCGGCCGGCTTCTTGTCGGCGGTGAATAGCCGCTTGGCCTCGGACCACGGGCCGGTGAGGGCGGCCGCGGTGCGAATCATGACGTCGTTGGACAGCGGAGTGGCGTAGATCGCCGCCCAGCGGCCGAGATGCTGGTTGAATGCGACGGTGACACTGGGCGCGCCGCTGAACAGCGAACGCTTGGCATTCATCGACCCGGACCAGCTCTTGCCGTCCCAGAACCGCCACGCGCTCCGGTCGGTCGCGCGGTCCGGTGGGACCTGGGCCAAATAGCATGGCGGCGCAAGTGGATCGCCGTCGCAGGCGAATGCGTACAGCATGCCGTCGTCGATCAACGCGGCGGTGCCCCATGCCGGCTCGTCCTGGCCGAAGAGCAGGGTCGGATGGTCGGCGCCCGGCGAGACCACCGGGCGCACCGGCAAGCTTTGTTCGTCGCTCCATACGGCGACCGATTGGCCGACGCCGTGAAAATTGTAGGCGCCGGGGGCGGCCGAGATAAGGCCGTAAAACGCGAACGCGCGGTTGCCGGTGGCATCCCAGATCGGCGGACCGGGCCACGCGGCCCAGCGATCACCGCACGGCGAAACCGCGCACGGGTTGCCGCGGTGTGCGGTGTTGAACGCATCTTCGTCGTCGGTCAGCGGGATGAAGTAGAGCGGAGCGCCGGTGCTGTCGAGGCGCTCGCTGAAGCCGCCGATGCTGTTGGTCGCGTCGAGATCGTCGGTGATCGAAAATGAGCTCGAATGCCAGTTGTTGCCTTCGACGTCGCTGACGTTCAAGACCGTGTCGCCGAACGTCCAGATCGAGTGGCCCCACGCCATGCCACTTGGGCCGCCGTCGCGCCCCTGAATCGTCGCCGACTGCGGCAGCACCGCGATTTCGGTCGAGACCGCCCCGAACGAGGGCGGACCGCAGCCCGTCGCACCGACAAGAAGCAGCAGCAAACCGGATCGCATTTGATCAGCATTACGCGGCGGCGGGCGGGAGACAAGGGCGCCAATCACCGGTCAACGCGGCTTAAGACTGGAGCCTGACGGCCGACTCCGTGAATATGGCCCGTCGCGCCCTCTTGGAACGTTTCAAAGAAGCTCTGGGTTGGAGCTCGTCTCGTCGACGAGACGTGGCGCGGCCATCGCCCACGCCGGCCATTGCCGCGGTTCCGGCAGCTC
The DNA here is from genome assembly GCA_038325015.1 of Polyangia bacterium. Taxonomy (GTDB): domain Bacteria; phylum Myxococcota_A; class Polyangia; order Palsa-1104; family Palsa-1104; genus JBBQIO01. Next base: position 8,333 of record JBBQIO010000061.1, on the reverse strand, counting down.
CAGCAAGTGCAGTGACCCCGGCGGCGGTCGACGCCCCAGTCGTTGGAGCGGCTATTTCTGACGCGGTGATCGCCGAGACGCTCGGCCTTGCGGCTCACCCGTGGGCGGCCGGCGAGGCCGATGAGCTGGCCCGCCTGACTGACTTGGTGCGCAAGCGCATCGACGAGCAGCCGAGCGAGCTGGCCTCGTTTCCCAGGATGGCCATGCGCGTGCTCGATCAGCTGGCGTCCGGCGAGGTCCAGATGCGCGACCTGGTCAGCACCATCACGCAGGATGCCGCGGTCTCGGCGGCGCTGCTGCGGGTCGCCAATTCCCCCTTCTATTCGCGCGGTATTCCGGTGGCCAACGTGAGTGCAGCGGTGCTGCACATGGGTCTGACGCAGGTCGCCGAGATCGCCGTCGGTGTGGCGGCGCGGTCGCTGTACCACAATCGCGTCAGTCGCTCACCGCTGTTCGATGACCTCTGGCAGCGGCTGTTCCATCGTTCGATGACCGTTGCGTTTGCCAGTGGCGCTGTGACGGTGGCGCGCAAAAAAGGAGGCGCCGAGCGTGCCTTCACCGGTGGCCTGTTCCACGACGTCGGCATGACGGTCGCACTGCGCGCGCTGAGCGAACTGGTGGTCGAAAAGCGCGTCCGTGCCCCGTCGCGCCGCGTGGTCGAGCGGGTGCTCGATGCGCTGCACGTGCCGATCGGCGTGAGCATGATTACTAAGTGGCAGCTGCCCGATCACGTGCGCTGCGTGTGTCAGCATCACCACGACCACGACCTTCCGGCGGGGCCAGAGCACGACGAGGTGCACATCGTGCGCCTGGTCAGCAATCTCAACGCGCTGCGCGTCCATCCCGATGTCGAGTCGGCCCTCGCCGTCGAGGTTCGCCAAAGCTGCGAGGCACTGCGCCTCGACCGCGTGAAATTCTTGTGGGTGAGTCAGCAGGTGCGCGACTTCGCCGACAAGGTGACGGCGATGTTCGGCGTGACCGACAAAGAGTGAGGAGTCAGCAGACGATTTCGCCGGATGCGCACATTTGACCGCGCACTTCGTCGTCGGAGTCGAGGTCCATCTCGAGCTCCAGACTGATCGCCTCGTAGTCGTTGTCCTCGTCGTTGTTCTCGGCGCCGGCGAGCGTGGCTTCGATGAGCGCTAGCGTCGGTCGCTCGGAGGGCTTCTTGGCCAGCATCGCCGCGATCAGAAGCTCGATGGAGCGCGGCACCGCAACCCGATTGCCCAGCGCCGGGACCGGATCGCGCAGCGTCTTGCACGCGATTTCGAGCGCGCTGTCACCGTCGAAGGGCGGCTCGCCAGTGAGCATCTCGTACGCCACAACGCCAAGCGCATAGACGTCACTTCGGCCATCGACGGGCTCGCCCCGCAGCTGCTCGGGGGACATGTACGCCGGGGTGCCCGGGGAGTAATCGTTTTGCGTGAGTCGCTTGTTGGCGGTGACCAGCTGCGCGATGCCCCAATCGATGAGCTTCGCGTCCGGGCCATGCTCGCCGGCTACAAGCATGATGTTCTCGGGCTTGACATCGCGATGCACGACGCCGCCGGTGTGCGCGCGATGGAGCGCGGCCGCTAGTGAACGGAGAATGCGCATGGCTTCGGCGGCGGGAAGGCGGTTGTGGACGAACAGATGGTCCGACAGGGTTTGCCCGTCGATCAACTCCATGGCTACCCACGGACGTCCATCGGGCAGTCGACCCGCGTCATACACTTTGACCGCGGTAGGGTGATCGATCGATTCGAGAATTCGCGCCTCTTGCAACATGCGCTCAATCGCCGATTGAGTGCCGAGCATGTCGGCGTGGAGGACCTTGATGGCGGCGCATCGCGGCAAGATGACGTGTGTGCCGCGATACACAGCGCCCATGCCGCCGCTCGCGATCTGCGACTCTATGCGATAGCCGCCGATGATGTCGGCCGGCATTTCGGCTGGCGTCGTGGTTCCGCCCTTGCCGAGCATGAGCGTGGGTGACTCGTCAGAGCGGTCGCGAACAGCGTGCATGTCGAGCCTCCAGGCGACTCAAGGATGGAGCAGGAACCATGCCGATTTTTGGCTGGCCGCCATTCGGCAGAAAATGCAGCGACTTCGGGGTCGAGAACGCGGCGCAAATGTGACTCCGTGGCGAAATGTCGCGTCGCTGCCAAGCTCGCCGAAGGGTTGGGCCACCAGTTGCCCGCCGGAATCTCTTGCAGTGGCACCTGCGACCGTTCGCTCGCAGATCGGTACGCGCATTGCTTCAGACGCCAGCCATTCGCTGTTCAACGATTGGTACGACTAACTTTCAGGAGAGAAACCAATGAACCGGATTATTCGGACCTCGATTGCGACCGGCGTCGCGCTGGCAGCCGCCACCCTCATGAGCGCCTGCGGAGGACCGGCGAGCAATGCCAGCAACCTGCAGGGCACCTACACGACGGACATCACCAACCGCGCGAGTACCTGCCCTGGCAACTGGACGGTGGGCGAACACTCCAGTGGAATCACCGTCGACATCACGCAACAGGGGAGTGCTGTCACTGCACAGGTCACGGGCGGCACGGGTCTCTACCTGGAGGTCGCCACTGGTTCGAACACGTTCAACGGCACGGCAGATGGAAACAGCCTGACCGCCAACCTGCTTGGCACCACGTCGCAGTCGCTGGGCAACTGCTCCTACACCTGGAAGGCCGTCTTAAGCGCGAAGCTCAACGGCAACGCACTGCAGGGAACGGTCACCTACACGCCGCAGACCAATGGCAATGCGGATTGCACCGCGATGAGCGTGCAAGGCTGCACGCGTAGTCAGGAGGTGGCCGGAGTGCGCCCGGCACCCACGAACTAGCCAGACTATTCTAGGTCGGCGGCAAGATGGTGACCGCGAAGGTTACGGCGCCGGGCCGCGTCGGCAGCACGAACTGGTTGGCTCCGACCGTACTGCCGGCCTGCGGCGTGAGTGACAGCGTCATCGACGAGGCCGCCTGATTGACCACCAGCACGGTGCCGTCGGCACCGGTGGCCGAGGTGCTGTCGAGCTGATTCACGGCGCGGCCGTCATAGAGAATCGCCGCCGCGCCGCCGGGCGCTGCACTGGCCCGCACCCCCGAGAGCGAAACGCCGGAGCTGTTGACCACGTAGGCGATGACCAGCCCGCGCGTGTCGTCGAACGTCTGCCCGACATTGAGCAGCGCGCTCGACAGCGTCGTCTGCGCGTAGACGGGAATGGCCAGCGCCGTCGGGCTCACCGGCACCGAGGCGACGGTCGGCAAATAGGTTCCGTCGGTGGCGCTCGCGGCCAAGGTTGCCACCGTCAACGGCTGGCTCAGCGTGACCACAAAATGGCCGGTGGCGTCGACGGTCGCACTGTCGCGCGTTTCTTCGATGGTGACGTGCAGCCCGTGACCGGAAACCTGCGCGCAGCTGTGGAGCATGCGCAAATCGCTGGGACTGCAGACGACGCCGCGCAGCGTCAGCGCCGAGCTGGGCAGATCGCCCAGGAGGTCGGTCGGCAAAAGGTCCGGCGAGCCGGATCCCGACAGCTCGGGAAAGAGCAGGTTGCAGCCCGCGCCGCCGAGCAGCGCCAGCAAACCGAGCAGGGGCCATCCGAGGTGACGCATGCGTTGACGCTAGACGAGAGCTGCGCGGAACGCGACTTTTCGCCGAGCCGTGCGAGCAACGATCGCATATGCTGCGCGCCAATCATGGAACCGGCCGAAACCAGCTCCGCTTCTGTTCGCGCGCGCCCGCTCGTCGATCCGCCGGTCGGCGGGCTGACCATCCCCGAGGCCGCTGTCGCAACCGACGGCAAATTGCCGCGGTTGTCGCTGGTCATCCCGACCTACAACGAGAGCAAGAACGTCGGCAAGATCATCGCGCGCCTGACCGAGCTGCTCGATGGCCCGCTCGGCGCCGACGGCTACGAGCTCATCGTCGTCGATGACAACAGCCCCGATCATACCTGGGAGATCGCGCGCGACCTGACGCCGCGCTATCCGGCGCTGCGGGTGATGCGCCGGCAGGCCGAGCGCGGCTTGTCGACGGCGGTGATTCGCGGCTGGCAGGTGGCGCGCGGCGACGTGCTGGCGGTCATCGACGCCGATCTGCAGCATCCGCCGGAGATCACCGTCGAGCTGTGGAAAAAAATGGTCGGCGGGGCGGACCTCGCCCTGGCGAGTCGCCATGTTGCCGGCGGTGGGGTCAGCGATTGGGCGCTGCACCGGCGCATTCTGTCGCGTGGCGCCCAGCTCCTCGGCTTGGCGCTTCTGCCGGGTGTGCTCGGTCGGGTCAGCGACCCGATGAGCGGCTACTTCATGGTGCGCCGCTCGGCGATTTCCGGCGTCGAGCTCGATCCGATCGGCTACAAAATCCTGGTCGAGGTCATCGGCCGCGGCCGGGTCCGCGAGATCGGCGAGGTCGGCTACGTGTTTCGCGAACGCGAGGCCGGCGAGAGCAAGGTCACGCGCAGGCTGTACTTCGACTATCTCCGCCATCTGGCGCGGCTGCGAATCTCGACGCTGCGTCAGCGGTTAGGGCTTTAGCCAGCGAACAACGGTGTTCGGCCTGTTCAAAAAGCGCCATCGCGCGACCATTGCCTCGCGGCCATTTCCCGCCGCGTGGGCCGAGATCGTAGCGCGCAACGTCCCGTACGTAGCGACGCTCGACCAGAGCGACGCCGCCGAGCTGCGCACGCACATCCAGGTGTTTCTCGCCGAGAAGCACTTCGAAGGATGCGGCGGTCTCGAGTTGACCGAGGAGATCCGCGTCACCGTCGCGGCGCAGGCCTGTGTATTGTTGCTGCACCGCGAGACCGACTACTATCCGCGGCTCGAATCGATCCTCGTCTACCCCAGCACCTACCTCGTCCCAGGAGGTCGTCGCCCCGACGGTACGGTCGGTGATGATCCCGAGGCGCGGCTGGGCGAGTCATGGAGTCGCGGCCTCGTGGTGCTGGCGTGGGACAGCGTGCTTTTCGGCGCCAGCGACCTGCACGACGGGCACAACGTGGTGCTGCACGAATTTGCCCATCAGCTCGATCAAGAGGGCGACGGCAACGGCGCACCGGTGCTGCCGCGTCGCTCGATGTACGTGGCGTGGGCCCGCGTTCTGGGCGACGAATACGCGACGCTGCTGCACGAGGTGCAGACCGGACACCGTCACGATGACGTGATCAATTCGTACGGCGCGACCAATCCCGCCGAGTTTTTTGCAGTCGTCACCGAAGCGTTTTTCGAGAAGCCGCACGCGCTCCGAGCGCGCCATCCCGCGCTCTACGAGCAGCTCAAGACATTTTATCTGCAGGACCCAGCCGAGCGCGTCCGCGACGCAGAGAAATGATCAACAACACGCCGCCGACCACCATCGGCAGCGAGATGATCTGCGACGTCGAGATGCCGTGCCAGACGCCGCGGTCGTCGTCGCGAAAGAGCTCGCACAGCGAGCGCGCCACCCCGTACAGGATCAAGAGCCAGGCGAAGACCTCGCCGAAGGCGCGTCTTTTCGGTCGTACAATATAGTACAAGATCAAAAAAATCACGAAGCAGGCGAACGACTCGAAGAGCTGCGTGGCGTACACCGGGAGCGCGGCGCTGGTCGCGGCGATGCGCCCGTCGTCGAGCTGCGCCTGCCACGCGATGCTGCCGCGTGGAAACACGACGCCCCAGACCGATGCCGTCGTCTTGCCGTAGCAGCAGCCGTTGAAAAAGCAGCCCAGCCGGCCGAGCACCAGTCCGAGCACGATGCCCGGCGACGCTAGATCCGCCGTGCGCCACCAGCCGAGCTTGTGGCGTCGCACGAACCACACCGCAAAGGCGACGGCGAAGATGAAGCCGCCGTAGTAGGCGAAGCCGCCGCGCCACAGTTCGAGCGCCGCGAAGCAGTCCTTGGGCGGGTAGCAGCGGTTGCTTGCTGCATCGCACAAAAAATCGTACCCGCACTGCGCAGTGGCGGTACAGCGCGTGACCAGGGCGCCGATGGCCGGGACGCGACGCGAGTCGACGCACAGGTTCACGTAGTCATGAAAATGGCCGTCGGCGACGAGGTGCAGGACACGCGAGCCGACGAGGCCCCAGATCACCATCCACAAGTTCAGGTCGAGGATCAGGTCCGGAGGCTGACCGAGACGGCGCGACTCGCGCACGGTCAAGATCGCCGCCAACGTGAAGCCGACCGCGAGCAGCGTGAAATAGGCGGGAAACTCGATCGAGCCGAGGAGCGGGAGAGAAAACTGAAAGAGAACCGGTCTCAACGGGAGGCGTTGCGGCGGGGGCCGTTGGCCGGGCTGCTCTTTGCTCTATCGGGTGCGAAGAACGTGCTCGCCAGCATGCCCAGGATGCCCACGACCAGCGCGGCGTCGGCGATGTTGAAGATCGGCCATGCATGAACGCCGACATGCCAGAAGATGAAGTCGGTGACGCGGCCGATGGTTACCCGGTCGATGATGTTGCCCAGCGCGCCGCCGGCGATCAGTCCGAGGATGGCGCCGAGCCGACGCGCGTCGGCGGGGGCATTTTTTAGCCAAACGAAGAGCAGGCCAAGCGCCGCGATGCCGACGATCAAGATCAGATAGCGCCCGCCCGGCAGGCCGTGCAGCAGGCTGAAGGCGGCGTCGGGGTTTTCCGAGTAGCGAAAATCGAAATAGCCCGGGATGACGATTTTGAGACCCGTGCGCAGCGTCGCTCGCGCCCACATCTTGGTGGCCTGATCGGCACCGAGCGCGATGGCAAAGGCGACGAGAAATGCCTTGAGCTTAGGGGTCACGACTTCGGCTTGTTGGCCGGGGCCGGCTCGCGCATGTCGAGGAACAGTCCGGCCACGCCCGCGACCAGCGCGGCGTCGGCGATGTTGAACGTCGGCCACTCGTGCACGTACCAGTGCCACACGATGAAGTCGGTGACCTTGCCGTAGAGCAACCGATCGACGATGTTGCCCAGCGCGCCACCGGCCAAAAGGCCGAGCCAGACACCGATGCGTGTCGCTCCTGCGGGCGCTTTTTTCAGCCAAGCACCGACCAGGCCGAGCGCACCGATGCCGATGACCAGGAGCAGATAACGCGCCCCCGGCAGGTTGTGAAACATACTGAAGGCCGAGCCGGGATTTTCCGAATAGCGGAAGTCAAAGAAGTTCGGGATGACCGTCATCATCTCCGGGTAGATCGGCCGCAGCGACGCGCGCGCCCACATCTTGGAGAGCTGGTCGCCGCCCAAGGCCAGGATGAGCGCCACGGCGAACGCTTTGTATTTGGCGGCCATGGTCAGTTTCCCTCTCGCTTCAGCGCGGCGAGCGCGCCCTGGCAGCGGGCGCACACCGGTTCGTCTGGCGTCCATTTCCAGCACCGCTCGCATTTGTGGCCGGCGGCATCCGTGACGACGATGTCGCTGTCCGGGGCGCCGTTGGAAAAGTGGACCTGCGAGACGATAATGAGGTCGCACAGGAAGGTCGCGTCGACGTCGCCGGCCAGACTGCGCGGAACCGTCAGCTGCGCGTCGAGCGGCGCTTTTTTCTGCGCGCGGAAGGGCTCCATCACCAGCTGCGCTCGGGCCCGGAGCGCCAGGAGTGGCTCCATCTTTTCGCGCACCGATGGCTCGACCGCGACCGTCGCCTCGAACAGCGCCAGGTGAACGCTGTCGGGGTCGCCGACACGCTTGGGCATGTGCCCCCAGATCTCTTCGGACGTGAAGCACATGATCGGCGCCAGCTGTACCGTCACTGCACGCAGCGCGCGATAGAGCACGGCCTCGGTCGCGCGGCGCGGTGTGCCGTCGATCGGATCGCAGTACAGCCGGTCTTTTCGCACGTCGAGGTAGAGCGCCGAAAGATCGTTGGTGCAGAACTCGAGCACCAAGCGGAAGACGGTATGAAACTCGTAGGCCGCGTAGGCTCGCGTCGTCGCGGAGATGAGCTCAGCGGTCCGAATATCGAGGTACTGGTCGAGAAGATCACCCGTCCCGGTTGGCAGCTCGGCGGCGGCATCGAAGCCGTGCAGGTTGCCGAGTAAGAAGCGCGCGGTGTTGCGGATCTTGCGGTAGGCCTCACCGAGCTGCGTCAGGTGGCTGCGCGAATAGGCCACGTCGTTGCGGAAATCGGCCTGCGCCACCCACAGTCGCAAGAGCTCGGCGCCCTGCGCTTTGATCACGTCCTCGGGCGGAATGAACTCGACCTTCTTGCCCTCGCGCCGCGCCTTTTCGATCTCGGACTTGGAGTACGGGCGGCCGCGCTCGTCGAGCACGAAACCGTGCGTGAGCACCGCGCGATAGGGCGCGTGGCCGGTGGTCGCCGCGCCGGTCAAAAGCGACGAATGAAACCAGCCGCGATGCTGGTCGGAGCCTTCGAGGTACAGGTCGGCGGGCCAGCTGAGT
>JBBQIO010000060.1:0-10591 GCA_038325015.1 Polyangia bacterium | reverse complement strand
GCCGGCGCCCATCATGCCGACGAGAAAAAGCTTAGAAGGCGGCAAGCGCACCTCGATAGGCGTCGAGATTGCGCAGCACTTCGTCGATCGAATCGCCGCCGCTCTTTTGCAACAGCGCGTCGCACAGGACGAACGCCAGCGCTGCTTCGCCGACCACCGCACAGGCCGGCACGGCACACGAATCGGTGCGCTCCTTTTGCGCGACGAACGGCTGCTTGGTCGCCAGGTCCACCGACGCCAGCGGCCGAGCCAGCGTCGGGATCGGCTTCATCGCGGCGCGCACGATGATCGGCTGGCCGTTGCTGATGCCGCCTTCGATACCGCCCGCGTGGTTGCTCGGGCGGACGAAGTGCGTGCCATCGGGGCCGATCGCCTCGGAATAGTGGATCGGGTCGTGCACCTGCGAGCCCGGCTGCGTCGCCGACTCGAAGCCGAGGCCGACCTCGACCCCCTTGATCGCCTGGATCGACATCAGCGCCTGGGCGATGCGCCCGTCGAGGCGGCGGCTCCACTCGGCGTGATCCCCGAGCCCGGGCGGGAGGCCCCACGCCACCAGCTCGAATACCCCACCCAGAGAATCACCATTTTGCTGCGCTGCAGCAATCGCGGCTACCATTCGCTCGGTCGCGTCGCTGTCGGCTGCGCGAACCATCGACGACTCGGCTCGGGCGCGCGCGGCGGCGTAGCTCTGTGCGCTGGCGCCATCGTGTTCGAGCGGCGGCGCGGTGGCGGCTCCGATGCGCACGACGTGCGCCATGAGCTCGATGCCGAAGGCGCCGAGTAGCTGTCGGCAGACCGCGCCGGCCGCCACCCGCGCCGCGGTCGACCGGGCCGAGCTGCGTTCGAGCACGTCCCGCGCATCGTGCAGCCCGAGCTTGAGCGCGCCCGCCAGATCGGCATGACCCGGACGCGGCCGGGTCAGCGCCTTACTCCGCTCGCCCGACGGCGGCGAAAACGGATCCATCACGTCGAGCCAGGCGGCGTGGTCGGCGTTGCGAACTAGCAGCGTCAAGGGCGTGCCCAGGGTCACGCCACCGCGCTGGCCGGTCAGCACCTCGACGGTATCGTGCTCGATCTTCATCCGTCCACCGCGGCCAAAACCGCGCTGCCGGCGCGCCAGATCTTCGTCGAGCCGCGCGCGATCAAGCACCAACCCATGCGGCAACCCGTCGAGCACCGCCACGATGGCCGGCCCGTGCGATTCGCCCGCAGTGTGCAGTGAGAGTCCGCCCATTTTTGGCTGCGACTAACGACGTGCCGTGGGTGACCGGTTGACGATGCGCGGCGTCAGGAAGATGAGCAGTTCGGTGCGGTCGTCGTTCTCTTTTCGATTCTTGAACAACCAGCCGAGGACGGGGATGTCGGCCAGCCAGGGCACTTTGGTGAACTGCAAGCCGGTGTTGCGTGTGTAGATGCCACCGATGACCGCGGTGTCGCCGTCGCGCACCAGCATCTGCGTGTGCGCCTGCTTCTTGAGGATCGTCGGATCGCCGCGCGCCCCGGTGTTGACGAAGTCGGGCTCGTTCCGCGTGATCGACACACTCATGATGACGCTGCCCTCGTTGGTCACGTGCGGCTTGACCGTCAGGTTGAGCTTGGCGTCGACGAACACTGTGTTGGTACCGGCCGCGCTGACCACCGAGATCGGAATCGACGTGCCCTGCTCGATTGACGCTTCGATATTGTCGAGCGCCATGATCTTGGGTGCAGAGACAATCCGCACGTTGCCGGTGTTCTCGAGCGCCGACAGGCGCAAGTTGATGTTGACGTTGCCGGCCACCGATCCGAGCGTCACACCCAACGCGCCGCCGGCTCCAGTCCCGACCGCCGCCGGCATGTTGACCACATAGTTGGGCGATGCAGCCTGTCCGTTGAGCAGGCCGTTGACGTTGGTCGTCTGGTCGACCGCGCCGCCAGCCACACCAACCGTCGACGGAAAGACGATGCCGGTCGGATTGCCGGTCGCTGACGACGCGATGCCGCTGCCGCCCCACTGGATACCAATGTCGCGCGTGAAGTTGGTCGTCGACTCGACGATGCGCGCCTCGATCTGGATCTGCGGCGTCTGCGTGTCGAGGTTGCGCACCAGGTCCTCGGCCAGCGCGATATTGGAGCCGACATCGCTGACGATGAGCGTGTTGGTACGCGCATCGAACGAAACTTTACCGCGCGGCGACATCACATCCTGCACGCGCGGCAAGATGTCTTTGGCGTCGGCGTACGAAAGGTAGATGAGCCGCGTGTCGATCGGCTTGAGCTCGATCTGCGCCTTGCTGCGCGCGATCTCCTGCTCGACCTCTTTTTCCAGCTTGTCGGCCGGCGCGACACGGATGAGATTGCCCTCGCGGGTCATGCCCAGGCTCTTGGACTTCAAGATGACGTCGAGCGCCTGATCCCAGGGCACGTCGCGCATGCGCACCGTGATTGTACCTTTGACGTCGTCCGACATGACCACGTTGACCTGCCCGATGTCCGACAAGAGGCGCATCAGGTTGTGGATGTCGACGTCCTTGAAGTCGAGGTCGATGCGGCGGCCGGTGTACACCTTGCGACGACGACCGGCATTGCTCGGATTGGGCGGCAGCGTCAAATTCGCGGGCGCGGCGTCGAGCGCCACAGGCGGACCGAACGCACCAACTCGCTGCGGAGCGTAGATCTGGCTGGCCGGCTGCGAAGTGGTCAAGCCGCTGGGCGCGGCCTCGGTCGCCAGCTCGGGCCGGGCAAACTCCCACGACAAGGCGCCGTTGGCGATGGCAAGGCGCGGCTCGATTGCGGCGTCCGAGAAATGCACCTCGATGCGCACGGTGCCGGGATCGCGCCGGTCGCGATAGCTCGAAACGCGGTCGATGGTGCCGCCGAGCTGGCTGGCATCGAGTGTGCGCTCCAGATGGGCCGGCAGATCGGCGTGCGCGAGCCGCAACAGGGCGGTGTGATCGTCCATGCGGAGGATCGTGTGCTCAACCGACTTGGCGCCGGCGATCACCAATCGAACTTGATTGCCGGCCACTTGAACGTCGTCGATGTGCGCCAGCTCGGGTTGCACCGCCGCAGCGGTCGCATGCGGCGTCGGGACCACGGCCAGTCGCGTCTTGAGGTCGCTCTTGACGCGTTCGAGCTCGGCCTTGGCCGACGCAACCTGATCGACGAGCTGGCGGCGCTCCTTTTGCGCGTGCTCGAGCGCCGACTCTTCGGCGCTCCGCGCGTTCTGCAAGTCCGCGAGCTCCCTCTCTTTGGCGGCAGTTTTTTGCGTCGCACCGGCGAGCAGCGCCTGCAGCCGCGCCGCTTCGGTTCGCTGGTGCTCTGCTTCGCGCGCGGTCTCTTTTTGAAGGGTCGCGAGCCGGGCACTCTCGGCCATTCGCGTCGCCACGACGCGCTGCGCATCGCGCTCGGCTTTTTGCATATTCTCTTCGGAGGCCGACGCCAGCGCCGCCGCATGCGCCGCGCGCTCCGCCTCAAGCTGACGCAGATTGGCCAGTCGCTCGGCCTCGTGCTGATCGGCGACCGCGAGGGCTCGCTCTTTTTGCTGCGCTGCAGCAAGCTTCTCGCGCTCGGCGCGGGCCAACGCGAGATCCGCGCGCACCGCATCGGCCGCCAGCGCCGCATCGGCGATCTGCCGACGCACGGCCGCCAGCTTCTCCGATTCCCGACGAGTCGACTCTGCGATTTGTGCGGCGAGCGCCTCGGCCCGCTTGGCCGCCGCGTCCTTCTGCGTATCCCGCAAACGCATCGACTCGGCACGAAGGCGCGCCGCTTCGATCGTCTGCTTTTGCACATGCTCCGCAGCCGTGGTCAAGGACGCCCGCGCGGCGGCTACCTGATCGTCCAGCGCGCGCCGATCGGCAGCCAGCTTGGCCTCTCTCGCCGCGGCCTGCTTCTCAATCGTTCGTTGCGTCTCTTCGAGCTTGCGCGTCTCGGCGGTTCGCCGCTCGAGCAGCGCCTGCGACTCGGCTGCCTGCTGCTCCGCTTGTCGTTTGAGCGCCACGACCTGGGCGGCGCGCGCCACCTGCTCCTGCTTGAGCTGGGCCAGCTCGGCGCGACTCGACTGAGTCGTCGCGCTCTGGGACCGGCGCAGATCTTCGAGTCGGGCCTCTTCGGCGCGACGTGCATCAACGACGCGAGCCAGCTCCTTTTGTGCGTCGGCGGCAGCGGCGGCTGCCAGCGCTGCGGACTCCCGCGCCCGCTCGGCCCGCTCGGCGGCCTGCTCTTCGGCGACCACCGACAGACGCTGCCGATCGGCGCTCCGCTCCTCGGCCGCGCGGGCCTCGCGAAGCTGCGCCAACCGCGCCTCCTCTTGGCCGCGTGCATGCTGCAAGAGCGCCAGCTTGTTCTGCTCGTCCTTCTGTTGTTGAGCGACCTTGCGCGCACTCTCCGCGGCCGCGGCCAAGGTCGCCGGCGAAAGCGTCGGAGCGACGGCAGCCGGCGGCGACTCATCCGGCGTGATGGTAATGACCACGTCGCGCCCATCGGCCCGCACGTCGTAGGTCGACGGCCGTCGGAACGCGATCATGACGCGCGCCGTGCGGGTCCGAACGTCTTGATACTGCGCCACCGCGATCTGCCCGACGGCCCAGGAGTCGACGTCGATCGGCCCCTCGACTCCCTGCATCCGCCCGTCGGCCAGATCGACGACGACGCGCGACGGCCGCTCCAGCCGATAGGCTGTGAAGCTAGGCGTGGCGCTGCCGCGCACCGTGACGATGGTGCGCCCGCCCTCTTTGGCCGTCAGCACCTGCGTGATGACGTTGGGCTCGGCATACGCTGCGGCGGCGCCGAACAGCGTCGCGGCCAGCACCACCCCCTGGAAGATTTTCGGCTTCACTGGGTCACTCCTTCGCCTTGATGGAGCTCGACCACGCGTTCGAGCGCGTGCGTCTTGCCGCCACCGGCGTCCTCTTCGATTTGAAAAAACACACGGTCGGGCGCGATGCGATTGACGGTGGCGTCGGCCTTGGACAGGTGGTCGCCGCGGACCACCCAGGTGCCGAACCCACTCGGATCGATGAACATGGCCTTGGGCGAAGTGCCCTCACCACCGACGATGCCCGCCAGCTTGAGCTCGTCGAGCGCGAACTTCTCGAGCACGATCTTGTGCTGCTTGTTGAGCACCGGCTGCACCGCGAACGTCGTCAGGAATGAACGAAACGGATCGCGATTGGTATCCGACTCGACGAAATCTTCGTTGGACAGCGTGCGCTTGCGGATCTGCTCCAGCACCGACTCTTTGCCCGCTTCGACCTTGGCCAAAGGAGCGACCGCGCTCGAGGGCGGTGCCGCGGTTTTGGGCTTCGGCGCCGGCGGCGGCGGCTCTGGCGGATTGCCTCCGCAGCCGACCAGCAGTCCCGCCGTCGCGCTCAGGCTGACGGCCACCGCGACTCGCAGAATTCGCTTCATGCGGCGATTCATTTGGGCGTCCCCCCGACGGTAACCGAGGTACCGCCGCCGGCCTTGGTCTTGTTCGTCGGCTTGTCGACGAACTGAAACGTAGTCGCCGTGAAGTTGGCCTGGAGCATGGTGGCTCCCGACGCCGCCGACGAGGCCAGCGCCGACAGGTCGGCCGCCGGCGCTAGCGCCAGATCCTCGATGTTGACGATGCGCTTCAAGTCGCCAACGTTTTTGAAGAAGCGGTTGATCTGGTGGTAGGTGCCGAGGAGCGACATCCGGATCGGAATCTTCAGATACATGTCGACCGGCTGCGCGTTCTCCCGCACCGACGAGACTTTCGACAACCCGGATAGCTCGATCTGTGACTGCACGCTCTCGATGAACTGCTCGATGTCGTCGCGTTTGGGCAGGACGCGCAGCAGCTCCTTTTGCTCTTCGAGCAGCTGATTCACCTCGTTGCGGAAGGCCAAGTACTCCTGTTTCCGGTGCTCGTAGTCCTTCTTCTCTTTTTGCAGCGCGTCGGCTTTTTGTTCGAGCTGCCCGCGCTCGTCCTGCATGTCGGAGAAAAAAAAGTAGTAGTAGCCGCCGAAGAGCAGCACCAGCGCGCCGGCCAAGACGCCGAGCTTGGCGGACAGTGGCGCGGCGGCGAAGCGTTCAAAGTAGGGTCCCATTCCGCTCCTCCCGCCTCAGTAATTCACGCGGCAGGTGACATCGAATGTCACGTACGCCACGTTGAGCCGCGCATCGGTCTGCGGCTGGGTTTGGAGCCAATAGACGTCGGAAAACACCGCCGACAGCTTCAGCCGCTTGAGGAATTCGGCGACGTCTTCGTCGCTCTTTGCGGCGCCGTGAATCTTGACCGCGTGCGCCTTTTCCTCGTAGCTGAGCAGCCACGCCCGGCGCGGCTCCCAGTTGGCGTTGAAGCCGGCATTCGGGTCACGACGCAGCTGCTCTTCGTACTGCTCTTTGTTGAGCGACGGCCCTTTGCCCTTGGTCAAGATGTCGGACAGCTCGCGCATCAGGCCAACCGGCCCTGCGCGATTGGCCTGCAGCCGCTTGATCGCGTCGCGCTGCCGGATCAAGTCCTCGCGCTGCGCCTTGACCAGGTCGTAGTCGCCGATCTCGGCTTTGAGGCGCGCGATCGCGGCAGTGGTCGCGTCGTTGTCTCGGCGCAGCTGCGCCAGCGCCGACGATTCGATGCCGTTGAAGATGATCACCGCGACGACCGCCGCCGTGAAGATCACCGCGCCCGCGATCAGCTGGCGAACCCCCTGCTCGCGCCTCTTGGTCGCTTTGACCGGCAGTAGGTTGATGCGGATCATTCGAACTTGTCCCCCGGCGCGCGCAGCGCCAACCCGAGCGAGACCAACCCCTGCGCACCGTGCGCGTGCAGGTAAGCGTCCTCGAGGTTCGCTCCGTGCGGTACGTTGCGAAACGGCTCCATCACCTCGACCGGCACGCGCGCCCGCGACTCGATCGCGGACTGCAGCGCCGAGACGCGCGACGTTCCACCCGACAGATAGATGCGGTTGATCGACATCTCCGGGTGCGACGACAAAAAGAAGTCGATCGACTTTTGGAACTCGCCGGCCATCTGCTGTCCGGTGACTTGCAAAATTCGACCGATGTCAGTGGTCGGCTCGCCGTTGGTGAACGCGACTTTGACTGCCTCGGCCTCATCGCCCGAGCAGCCCAAATTGCGCTTGATCTCGTCGGTAAAGACGTTGCCGCCGGTGGTCACATCGCGGGTGAAGGCCGAGGTCCCACCGGCCACGATGTTGATCGTCGACAGCGATGCGCCGACATTGATCAGCGCGACCACGTCGTTCGACGACCCGTAGGACGCCTCGAACGCATTTTGAATCGCGAATGCCGCAACATCGACCACCACCGGAATGAGCGACGCCTCACGTGCGACTGCGGCATAGTCGGCCACCACCTCTTTTTTGGCGGCAACCAAAAGCAGCTCCATCTGGCCGGCGGCGTTCTTGCCGCCCAGCGCCTGATAGTCGATCTCGACGTCGCTCTTGTTGAACGGAATGTGGTGCTCGGCCTCCCACGGCACCTGCTCCTCGAGCTCGTCAGGAGTCATGGCCGGGACGAAACTCTTCTTGATGATGAGGGCGTTACCCGAGACGGCCAGCGCCACTTCGCGCTGCTTGATCTTGAGCCGATCGAAGAGCGCGCGCACGGCATCGACCACGCCGGAGTGATTCAGGATGGCACCGTCGACGATGGTATCGGGAGGGACGGGCTCGATGCCGAAGTTGAGCAGCTGAAAGCCGCTCCTACCTCGTTTGACTTGCGTGACCTTGACCGCGCTCGAGCCGAGGTCGAGGCCGATACAGTTCTTTGCCATCGCGTACCCTCTGGCGCATCCCTTGCGGACGCGCTCCTTCGAGGGTGCGCGTCCTAGTCTTCGTCTGCGTCGCCGAAGACCGACACCCGGTCCTGCGGCTTGAGGCCTAGCGCCTCCAAAATCTTTCGCTTCGTATCCATTCGGCAGCTCATGCCGCGCTCCACTCGATCCACAGTCAGCGTCGATACGCCCGCTCGTCGCGCCAGCTCGGCCTTGGACATCATTCGCTCCATGCGGAGCTTCCTGACGTTGTTCTTGACCTTGCGCGACTTCGCGTTGAGCTTCCGGTTCTCGTGCTCCTTCGCTTCGGCCTTGGCCTTGGCTTCCTTCAGCGCGGACACACGCTCTTGATCATCGTCGTCCGCCTTTTGCCCGGACCCGTGCGGCGCTTCGCGAGCGGAGGAGTCACGCTCAAGCTCGCGCAAGGAGTCGTGAGACTCGCGCGGCTCGACCTTGGCTCCTTCGTTCTTGTGCGCTTCCATCCAATGGCCCGTTCGGCTGAAGGTTGAAATCCAATGCTACCGCGAACGAGCACATGATGGGATCGGGTCCTCCTCTGCGTCAAGAGAATCTCCAAAGATACTTAATTAAGTAGTTTCAGGTCAGACTATATCCTACATAGTACTACCTCTAGAACAGGGGTCAAATTTTCTCCTGCTCACAGGTCATCGATTTTGTATTCCTTGATCTTGTAGAGCAGGGCTCGATGGCTAATTTCTAATATTTTCGATGCGTTAGTGCGATTCCCCTTGGTCGCCACCAGGGCCCGCCGAATCAGCTCTTCTTCAATAATCCGGGTGGTTTTCTTGATCGACAGCTCGCCGGAGTGAAGCGTTTGGCGAATCCGGTCGCGACTTTCGCGAATCTTCTCCGGCAGCCCGTCGGCCTCGATCTGCAGCCCGTCGGCTAGCACCATGGCCCGCTCGATCGTGTTCTCGAGCTCGCGGACATTTCCCGGCCAGGCATAATCGAGAAGCAACTTCATGGCTTCGGCGGACGCGCCCTCCACCTTCGTGCCCAACTTTTTGTTGGTTCGGTCGATGAAGTGCTCGACCAGCGGCACGATGTCTTCGCGCCGATCGCGAAGCGGCGGCAGGTGCACCAGGATCACGTTGAGTCGGTAAAACAGATCCTCGCGAAAGCGCCCCGCGGCCACCTCAGCGGAAAGGTCGCGGACGGTCGCCGCCACCATGCGCACATCGACCTTCTCGTCCTGGGTGCCGCCGATCGGCCGAATGGTTTGCTCCTGGAGAACGCGCAACAGCTTGACCTGCGGCCCGAGTGGGAGCTCGCCGATCTCGTCGAGAAACAGCGTACCGCCTGAAGCCTCTTCGAAGAGGCCGCGCTTGTCGCGCACGGCGTCGGTGAACGAGCCGCGCTTGTGGCCGAACAGCTCGCTCTCGATCAAAGTCTCGGGGATGGCTCCGCAGTTAACGGCGACGAACGGCTGCTGCGCGCGCGGCGACTGGTCGTGGATGGCGCGGGCGACCAGCTCTTTGCCGGTGCCCGACTCACCGGTAATGAGCACTGTGGTCTTGTACTCGGCGATTTTTTTTACCGTCTTCAGGACGTCGAGCATGCGACTGCCGCGCACTACCATCCCGGCCGGGCCGCGCAGCTCGTCGCGCGCGCGCGCCGCCAGGGCCTGCTTGAGCGAGGCGTTCTCGCGAAACAGTCGCTCGCGCTCCTCGGCTTTGCGCAAGACGAGGACGACCTCGTCCTTCTGGAACGGCTTGGCAACATAGTCGTAGGCGCCGCGCTTCATCGCCTCGATGGCCACGTCGACGTTGCCGAACGCCGACATCAAGATGACGGTCGTCTGGATGCCGCGCTTGTGGATTTCGGCGAGCAGCTCCAGGCCGCCCAGCTTGGGCATGCGAATGTCCGACAAGACGACGTCGAACGGACGCCGGCTGAGTTCGGCCAGCGCCCCCTCGCCCGACGAAACTGCCGTCGCTGCGTACCCCTCGCGCTGCAGCAGCACCACGAGCATGTGGCGCAGGCTCTCTTCGTCATCGACGACGAGGACGTGACGCAGAACGCGAGTGGACTCCTCGGTCATCCCAGCTCAAATCGGTAGCACCGAACTCAGAACCCCGCAAAAATACTGATGAAGGCTAGCTTACGACGACGCGGTTTCGGCCGCCGCGTTTGGCTTTGTACAGGTTGTCGTCGGCGATCTTGATGAACGCGTCGACCAGCATCTCCTCGTTGGTAGTCGCGACGCCGACCGAGATGGTCACGACGATCGCCTCACCCTCGAAGTCGAACGAATCCGCCGCCACCAATCGACGCACGTCCTCGGCCACTTTGGACGCCTGCTCGCTGGTCGCCTCGGGCAGCGTGACGACGAACTCTTCGCCGCCATAGCGCGCGAACACTTCCTCTTTACGGACCCGGGTGCGCACGCGACGCGCCATCTCGCGCAGCACGAAGTCGCCGGTCAGATGGCCGTGGTCATCGTTGATGCGCTTGAAATGATCGATGTCGAACATCAGCAGCGACAGCGGCCGCTGATGGCGCGTGCAGCGCGGAATCTCCTTTTCGAGATTCTCGGTGAAGTAGCGCTTGTTGAACGCGCCGGTCAGACCGTCGATGATGGTCATCCGGTAGATCTCTTCGTGGTACGAGCTCTCGACGTTGCCACCGACGAGAAACTTGAAAATTGCGTTGCCGATCTTCAGAAGGTCGCCGTCGCGCAACGACGACTGCGTGATCTGCGCATCGTTGACATAGCTGCCGTTGGTCGAGCCGAGATCCTGCACCGCCCATCCGCCGCCACGTCGCAAAACGGTCGCATGGCGACGCGACACGCTGTCGCGATCGACCTGGATGTTGGAATCGGTGCCG
>JBBQIO010000059.1:0-10695 GCA_038325015.1 Polyangia bacterium | reverse complement strand
GTATGGTAGATCACGCCGGCGCACTCCCTCGCAACTTCTTCGACGAACAATTTCATAACCGATCGAAATGATCGGACTATTCGGCTTTCGGGATTTCAACGCAGTAGTGTTAATTGTGTGGATCTTGCGGCTGCCGGATCGGCTCGGGCGCAAGGCGCTCTGTCCGACGAATACTGTCTGTATTTGAGGGCGGTGGAACGCAGCGAGCGAGTCGAGGCGGCTGTCGAAAGCCCACAGAATTAACCGGACAGCACGCTAGACTGACAAAGTGCCGTGCACAGAGGGAGCTCCACGATGCGTTGGCTGATCATCTGCACCGTCGCCGCTTGGGGTTGCTCTTCGACGCACGCCAGCGACACGATCGGTCCCACCGGCGGCCGGGTCACTGCTGCCGGTGCGACCCTTACCATTCCGCCCGGCGCGCTGACCGCAGCGGTGCACATCACCATCACAGCGACGAATACGCCGGTAGCCGGCTACGCGCTGAGCTCGCCGCTCTACCAATTCGCACCCGCGGGTCTGCCATTCGCCAAGGCCGTCGGGCTGACCGTCGATGTGACGCCGGCCGCCGCGGCAGCCGTCCTTTACTGGTCGAACGCAACGGGCGGGTATGACGCTCTACCCACGACCCATTCGGGCAACACCGCCCAGGGAACGATTAGCCATTTCAGCTCGGGTTTCGCCGGCACGGCCGTGAGCGCAAGCAACGATCTCGGGGCGGGTGCAGATCTGGGCAGCAACGACGACCTGGCGATGTCGCTGCCGCTGGATGGCCTGGGCGCGCCCGACCTATGGATGTCAGGGACGTCGGACATGTCTAGCGATGCCGGCCCGCGCCGCGACCTCGCTGCGCGCGTGGTTTGCGCACCCAACTTCGTCACCGGTGGAGCGGTCACTGGCAACCCGGTCGCAGTCGCCGACTTCGACGGCAATCAGCATCTCGACTTGCTGCTGGCCGACGCTGCCGGCTTCAGCATCGCGTTCGGCAACGGCGATGGTACGTTCGCCGCGCCGTCGCACGCCATGTCGATGAGCGCGGGCGCGACCTACGACGTGGTCGACTTCGACGGCAACGGCGTGCCGGACCTGTTCGTCTCCTGGGGGAGCCGCTTCCAAGCACTCCTCGGCAGCGGCGACGGGTCGTTCAGCCCGGCGCCGATGGTCAGCCCATCGCCCGGCGCGTTGGCCATCGCCGCCGGCGAGTTCACCGGTGACAAAAAAGCCGACGTCATCATCGGTTACAACAGCGTCCTCATCGGCCTCGAGCTCTATCCCGGGGTCGGAGACGGGACCTTCGGCCCGATCGTGACGACCAAAATCGCGCCCACCGGAACCCAGGGCTTCACCACCTTGGTCAAGCAGCGCGGCAAAAACGGCCACGATGCCTATGCCTATGCGACCCGCGGCGCCGGCGGGCACACCGTCTACAGTATGAGCGGACATCGCTGCTCGCCCGGCACGCTGGATGGTCCATTGGGCCCGAATACTTTATTGAGCGGCGCCGATTTCGACGGCGACGGGCTCAACGATGTCGTCGTCGACCTGCCTGAAGGCCGCTTAGCGGGGGCTGCCATGACCTCGTTCGGCGTGCTGCTGCTGACCGGCAACAGCTGCTCTTTTCCGTCGGAGTATGCGGATGCCGACGGGCCGGCGATCTTGCTCGGCGACTTCAACGGCGACGGCTTGGGCGATGTCGTGGTCGGCGGCAATCGCCTCATGTGCGGCAACGGCGACGGCACGCTCGAGCCGCCGGTCGCCTTCACAGCGGGATCGACGATTCAGGGCGACTTTGACGGCGACGCGCGAAACGACTACATCGCCGTCGGCGTGGTGTATCTCAACCGAAACTAAGGGCTTGGCCGGGCAGCGTTCTCGATCACGCGCCGCTTCGTGTATGATGCTCAACCATGTTTGAGCGCAGGCACTACTCCGCTTTTTTTGCTCTTCTTTTATTGCTTGGGATTCATCATCCAGTGGCCCGCGCCGCCGACGAGCCGCCGGCCGACGATTCATCTCCTCCGGCCTCTTCGGTCGAAGCCGATCGCCGCTCGGCCGAGGCCAAGCAGCGCTACGAAAATGGCATGGGCCACTTCAATCTCGAGGAGTGGGACCCGGCCATCGACGAGTGGAAGGCCGGCTATCGCGCCAAGCCGGTGCCGCAGTTCCTCTACAACATTGCGCAGGCCTACCGCGCCTCTAAGCGCTACTCCGAAGCGCTGTCGTACTATCAGCGCTATCTGCGCAACAGCCCCAAGGCGTCGAATCGCTCCGAGGTCGAGCGTCATATTTCGTCGCTGACGTCGTTGATCGACCAGGAGAACAGGACCCACGAGCAGCCGCCGATGTCGCCGCTGCCGGTCAAGACCCCGCCGCCGTCGTCCCATGAGCCGGTGACCGCGCCGCCCTCGCCCGCGCCGGTGGTGGTGCCCGTGGTCGTGCCGCCGCCCGTGCAGGTCGCGCCGCCGGTTCTCGTGCAGGTGGCCGAGCCGACGCCAGTGAGCAAGCGCAAGTGGTTCTGGCCGGTCGTCGGCACGGCGATAGGCGTGGTCGCGGTGGTGGTCGTGGTTGGGGTCGTGGTCGGGGTTTCGGGCGGTGGCGACAACACCCGAACGTTGCCGTTAGCGCAATTCTAATGTTTATTTTATTTGGCACACAATCGAATAGGCATCTTCCCTTGAAAAACGCACTTATTCCTCTGACTGCGCTTGCTCTCCTAGCCGGCTGCGGCGGCAGCACGGCCGACCCGTGCAGCGGTCAGAGCGGAGTATGTATCACCGCGCGCGTGCAGGGCACGGCGACTGGCCTACAGCAGCTACGCATCACGGCGAGCGACCCGACGACCAAGGTCGTCCTGTCGCCGGGCTCACCGACGCCGTTCAACCTGCCGGTCAAGCTGGCGCTGCTGTTTCCGGCCAGCACGACGGGCAGCCTGGCGATTTCGATCGACGGGCTGAACGGCTCCGGCGTCGAAGTCGCGCACACCACACAGACGGTGGCGCTGAGCGGAACGCACGTCAGCGCCACGTTCACGCTCAACGCCAACAGTACAGTCAACGATATGTCTGTGCCGCCGGACCTGACGATGGTGCCGGTCTCGGTGCGAGTCGAGCAGGCTGTGCCAGACGGCGGCGTCCCCACGCCGGTGCCGGTGGTCACGGGCTACGAGCTCGATCCGATCACGTTCAATGTGGTGGCCAGCGATCCGCTGGGCAAGACCGGCACGATCACCGTGAGCGGCCTGCCGCCGGCCGCACTGCCGGCGCCACCGCCCGGCAGCTTTCCCGGACAAACGGTGACCTTCAAGACCGACTACACCGGCTCGGTCGGCTCACCGTTCGCGGCCAAGGCCAGCGCCGTGACCAGCGACGGCCGCTCGGCATCCGACAGCTTTTCGCTCGACATTCTCAACGCCGCCGACCCGATCTTTCCACTTTCGCCGAACGACAGCACCGCGACGTCGAGTCTCTTTTTGGGCGGCAACAGCATCGGCGATTTCGACAATGACGGGTTCGCCGACGTCGCCTCGTGCTCGGTCGCGAGCAGCGGCGCTTTGGGGACCTACACGGTTAACGTACTGTTCGGCGCGGCCACCGGATTGCCGACAACGCAACCGCCTTTGACCGATGGGCGGGTGCAGACCTATACATTCCAAGGCGCCAACGCGACGACGACCATCGCGGCGAAGCGGCTGCCGTGCAAAGGCGGCGACTTCGACAACGACGGCAAATCGGACATCCTCGTGTTCGATCCAAGCTCGACCGGCGGCGCTGGAAAGGGCGCATTTTACATTCTGTTTGGCCAGGCCCGCTCGGTGGTCGGCCCGTCGGTGGGCACGCTGCTCAATCCGACTGCGGTGCCCGTCAACCTCGCTAGCATCAACCAAGACGCGAGCTTCGCAGTCGGCGATTTTTTCGGGACGAATCGGACCGCTATCGCGTTTTTGGCGGGGGCCGGCGGCGCAACCATCAACATCTACATCGTGGCTCTGAACAACGTGGCGTTTGCCCATCCGACCGGCACGAGCCCGGCCGCGTTGTACAGCTCGAACACCGTTACCGAAACCATCCCCTACACCATCGGGCCGTGCGGCAACCCCCCCATCATTCGTGGGTTTCACGCGATGGACGGAACCGGCAAACTCGATCTTCTGCTGTGGGATCCAAACAACAGCTGCACTCCCGGGCAAAAGCCCGGCATGTTCGTGGCCATCGCCAAAGCCAGCCCATCGCCGATCGCGATTCCCGCGCCGGCCGCCCAAGCCAACACCTTTGGCGCGGAGCTCTCCGATGCCTGCGACGTCGACGGTGACGGCACCGCCGACTTGGTAATCGGGGACGGCAGCGCCGGCGGCGCAGTCGACGTCTGGTTCGGCACCAGGGGCTCAATCAGCTACCCGCTCGACGTAAACGGCACGCTCGATGCGGCCAAGGCCCAACGCATCGTCATTCCAAGCAGCGCCGCGTACGACTTCATGACCTGCCCGCCGCATTTTTGGGGACCGGCCTCGCGTACGCTGATTTTGGGCACCACCAGAGGGGCGGCCCCCCACCTCGACATCTATTCCAGCAGCCGCACCCCGACGTTCGTGCGTCAGGTCCCCAACCCCGGGGTCGTCACCTTTGGCTCCCGTGGCACGCTCAGCGGGGCGCAGGTCATCGACAACTTCGGTGGAACCGGCGACGTCAACGGCGACGGCCAGAACGATTTGGTGGTCGGCGTCGGCACCAACCCGGGCTCGGGCTGGATTATCTACGGTCGTTAAGGCCCGGTGGCCACCCGCTTTTCGCTTTCGTGACCCAATGAACGGAGTCGCTCCATGAGACGGTTTGTCGTCGCCTCGCTGATGCTCATCTGTAGTGGTGCCTATGCCGATTCGCTCGGCCTCGGCGCCGGGTCGGTCGCGTTTACGGCTCCCGCCGGCGTGACCACCATCAACAAATATACGACGCTCAGCGCGGCGGCGAGTCAGTTCGGCACGTCGCTGACAGTGGCCGACACATCGATTTGCACCAACGGCGGCATCGTTTTGGTGTGGCAATCGAGCGGCTACACATCACCGAACCCCGTCGTCAATATCGCCACCCTCTCCTTGGCCACCGCCGACACGTTCGGCCACTACGAATTCGTACGCCTGGCTGGTGCCGGAGGCTGCACGGTCATCGCCGCTCCGGGCACATTGACGTTGAGCACTGCACTGGCGGCCGGTTACACGGCCAACACCACGCAGGTGGTCAGCGTTCCGGAGTACACGACGGTCGACGTGCCGGTGGGTGCGACCCTCGCTCCAGCGGCGTGGAATCCGGGCTTCGGCGACGGCGGAATTCTGGCCTTTTTCGCCACCGGCGCAGTCACCGTCGAAGGTACGATCTCGGCCAACGGCCTCGGCTACCTGGGCGGCATCTCCTCGGGCGCCTGCACGATGCAAACGCAGATCCAGGGCGACGCTACCTCAGCCTCGAACGGCGACGACATCACGCGCGTCGGCCTGCTGAGCAATCTGCCCGGCTATCAGAATCTGACCAACGGCGGCGGTGGCGGCTTGTGTCTGCAATCGGGCGGCGGCGGCGGCGGCGGAGCCGGCGCAGGCGGCGGCGGACGACTCGGCAATGGAGCGTGCGACGGCGGCCAGGGCGGCGCCAGCATCTCGTTCGGTTCCGGCGTGGTCGACGCCAGCACAATGGTGTTTGGCGGCGGCGGCGGCGGCGGTGCGGGCAGCTCGGCACAATCGACGAACGGTGCAGCGGGCGGCGGCATCGTGCTGATTCGCGCGCTTTCACTCGGCGATACCGGAACCGCGGGCACGATCAGCGCTAATGGCACGACCGCGACGACTGCAACCAACACCGACGGCGCCGGCGGCGGCGGAGCCGGCGGCACCATCAGCATTCGACTCTCCGGCGCCCTGGGATTGCCGTGCGCCAACGTGCAAGCGCAGGGCGGGGGCGGCGGCGTCAACTCGGGCGGCGGCAACGGCGGTGGTGGCGGCGGCGGCGGCGGCCGACTGTTCGTGCAGTCCTCCTCGGCGGCGTGCGCGGTCGCGTCGGTCAGTGGCGGCGCCGGTGGATCCGCGGCCACCGCGGGCACCGTCGGCCTGGTCAGCTCACCGACAACCTCTCTGTTCTGCAACGCCGACGCGATCTGCGCCACGACCTATCCCGGCGTGCGGCCCGTCTGCGACCTGACGTCGAACAGCTGCGTCGAGTGCACGCCGGCCAAGACGGGACAATGCACCGCAGCCAAGCCAGTGTGCAGCAACAATGCATGCGCCAAGGGCTGCACCACCGATCCGTTGTGCCTGTCGGACTATCCTGGCGATCCCTATTGCGAGACCGGCGCCGGCGATGTCGCCGACACCGGGCAATGTGTGCAGTGCAACATCGTCGGCGGCACTCCTGTCATCGCATCCAGCGACAAGTGCCCGGCGAGCGCGCCCAAGTGCGTCAACGACGCGTGTGCCGCGTGCGCGGTAGGCGCCGATTGCGCCAACCGCGTCGACGGACGCCATCAGTGCTCCGGCGGCCAGTGTCTGCAATGCATCACCTCGGGCGCCGACGCCAACTGCGGGCCAAGCACGCCGATTTGCACCGCCGGAGCCTGCGGCGGCTCGTGCACCACCAACCTCGATTGCAGCGGACGCGGCGACGGCAATGTCTGGTGTGACACGACGAGCGGCCACTGCGTGCCGTGCAACGTGACCGGCGGCTCGCCGGTCGGCGGTCCCGACGAGTGCACCGCCACCTTGCCCAACTGCCAGGCCGACGCCTGCGCCAAGTGCACCATTGATGCACAATGCACGAACCGCGTCGACGGCAACCACTTCTGCGATGCGGCCAGTGGGGCCTGCGTGCCGTGCAACGTCAACGGCGCCACCAGTCAGTGCCCGGACAGCGCCCCGGTATGCACCAGCCATGCGTGCGGAGCCTGTACTAGCTCACCCGAGTGCGCCGGCCGGGCCAGCGGCAATCTGATCTGCAACGGCGGTCAATGCGTCGCGTGCACCACCAGCGGCTTCGATCCGGTGTGCGTGCTCAAAAATGCGGCCAAGCCGATCTGTGCCGGCAACGTGTGCACCGCCTGCAGCTCGGGCAGTCAATGCCCGACGACCGCGCCCATTTGCGGCGCCGGTGCGTGCTCGCCGTGCGCAAGCAACGCGCTTTGTGCGAGCGAATACCCGAGCGCGCCGATCTGCGATCTGAGCGGTGGCGGCAAAAATGGCGAGTGCGTCCAGTGCACTGCCAATGCAAACTGCAACGCCGCGGCGCCGGTCTGCACCAATGACGCGTGCACCGCGACCTGCACCACCAATGCACCGTGCGCGTCCTACCCGAGCAATCTTCTGTGCGACACCACCCAGTCGGACGGCCTCAAGGGTGAGTGTGTCGGCTGCCTGAGTGTGTCGGATTGCAACGCAGTCCGCCCGACCTGCCCGGTCGGGACCCGCCAGTGCTCGACCTGCACCGTCGAAGCGAACTGCACGAGCTACCTCGCCACGCCCCATTGCGACACCAACGGCGATTCGCATGCCGGCCAGTGCGTGCAGTGCCGCGTTTCGAACGACTGCCCGGCAACGGCGCCGGATTGCAGCGCGGCCAATGCCTGCACCGGCTGTAAAAACAGCAATGACTGCACCCGCTTCAACACCGGCTTCGTCGCGCTGTGCAACCCGGGCAACGGAGCGTGCGTCAGCTGCCTGAGCAACAGCAACTGCACCAGCGCCGCACCGGTGTGCAACGGCAGCAACAGCTGCATCGGCTGTTCGAAAGACAGCGACTGCTCTCTCTATCCCAACGCTCCGGCCTGTCAGCTCGCCGGCAGCAACAATCCGGGTCAGTGCCACCAGTGCTCGCGCGACAACACGTCGCTATGCGGCGGCGCCACTCCGGCCTGCAACTTCGCCGACGGCCAGTGCCAGCTGTGTACGGTTGGCAGCGCCGACCTCGGAGCCTCGTCGGTGGGCTGCGCCGGTAACCCGGTGGGCACCGCCTGCGTCGGCTCCGGATCGGCCGTGTCGTGCGGCTGCGCCCAGGACAGCGACTGCGGCGGACCGACCTCGGGGCGCATTTGCGATCAGATGTCGCATAAGTGCAACGATGGCTGCTCGCGCGCGCCCGGCCGCAACGACTGTGCGGCGGGTCAGTTCTGCACGTCGAACGACCAGACCGGACAGACCTCGGGTATCTGCACCAAGACGTGCGCGTTCAACGTCGACTGCTCGTCGATGCCCGCCCTGCCCTTCTGCCTCGGCGGCGTTCTGGTCGACGGCGGCTCGTCGCTGCCCGACGGCGGCTCGACCTCGCGCTGCGCCGGCTGCCGCACCGACAGCGATTGCAGCGGCAATACACCGGTGTGCGAGCCGAGCGAAAAGATTTGCGTCCAGTGCACCCCGGCCAACGCCAGCGGCTGCTCGCCGGCGCAGATGGGCGCGCTGTGCTTGGCGGACGAGACCTGCGGTTGCGACGAGGACCCCGATTGTGGCGGGCCGACCTCGGGACGCATCTGCAACCGCTTCATGCACCAGTGCACGACCGGCTGCTATCTGGTCGGCGGCAACGGCTGCCCGAGCGGGATGACCTGCTCGGCCTCCGGCGCCCTGTCGGGCAGCTGCCAAACGCCGAACGACATGGCATTGGCGTCGTTCGATCTCTCAGTGCCGATCGACATGTCGGTCCCGATCGACCACGCCGTCAACCGCAGCAGCGTGGCCGGCGGCGGCCTCACCTGCGCGATGTCGAGCCGCGGCGACTCGTCGACGTCGAGCCTGTGGCTCCTCGCGGCGGTCGGTTTGTGGCTGTTCGCTCGCCGTCGTCGCCATCCCCGCGCTCAACCTTCACAGGACTAACCGGAGCCACGCGTGCGCACGTCCTATTGCAGACCGATTGCCGTTGCTCTCGTCGGGTTGACCCTGTCGTTGTCCGCCGCCGTGGCGCGCGCCGACAGCAACACCGGATTTCAGCTCGAACGTTACGAGCCGACGCCGGCGGGCGAGTGGTTTTTTGCAGTGCAGCATCCGTGGTATTCGTCGACCCGCTGGTTCGCCGGCGGGCTGACGCTCGACTACGGCCACAACCCACTGGTCGCCGGCTATCGCGACAACAATGGCACCTTCCACGAGACGACGTCGATCATCGAGCACCAGCTGGTCGGCCATGTCGATGTCGCCGGGTCGTTCTTGGATCGCGTTCAGCTCTCGCTGTCGCTGCCCATCATCCTTCACGAGGGCGGCCACGCCATTGACGGGATCGCGCCCTATTCAGGAACCGTCGTCGGCGATCTCCGCTTGGGCGCGATGGTGCGCATCTGGGGGCAGCCGGATCGCGGCCCGGTCTCGCTGTCGTTCGGCGGCAACCTGTGGGTGCCGATCGGTAAAGAGTTCAACGAGAGCGCCTGCGCGACCGGCACACCGCGGTCTTCTTGCACCTATCAAGACAACGCGGGGGACCGCACGGTTCACGGCAACCTGAAGATCCTCCTCAATGGGTTGATCGCCCGCCATTTGCGCTACGCGTTCAACGGCGGCGTGCTGATCCGCGCCAAGCAGACCATCGGCAACGTCACGATCGGCTCCGGCAACACCGTTGGCACCGAGCTCCAGCTCAGCGGCGCGGTCGGCTACGCCGACGAGGTTCGTCGCTTCAACGTCGGCCCCGAGCTCGTGCTCGGCACCATCCTCATCGACGGCAAAGCCTTCGAGCGCAGCTACACCAGCCTGGAGCTGATGCTGGGCGGAAACTACAACATCGCCCACCTCATCAACGTCGGCGCTGCGGTCGGTCTCGGCACCTTGCGCGAGCCGGGCACGCCGGACGTCCGGGCCATCTTCCGTGTCGCCTATGCGCCCTTCAAGAAGCCGGGCCCACCGCCGGATCGCGACCACGACGGCTACGCTGACCAAGCCGACGAGTGCCCGGACCAGCCGGCCGGCAACCATCCCGATCCAATGCGTCACGGCTGCCCGCTGGCCGACGCCGACCAAGATGGCGTGCCCGACAGCCAAGATCTTTGTCCGACGACGCCGGCTGGCAGCGATCCGGATCCGAATCGCGCCGGCTGCCCGGCACCGATCGGCACGGGCGATCAGGATCACGACGGCGTGGTCGACAAGGACGATCTGTGCCCAACCGATCCAGCTGGCGACCATCCCGACCCGCTGCGCAAAGGCTGCCCGTTCAAAGATCAGGACAACGACGGCGTGCCCGACGACGAAGATCTGTGTCCGAAAGAGGCGGCCGGCGATCATCCAGATGCGAAGCGGCCGGGCTGTCCGTTCAAAGACCAGGACAACGACGGGGTGCCCGATGACGTCGACGCCTGCCCGGATCGCCCGGGTCTGCCGGACGCCGATCCGGCGCGCAACGGATGTCCGCACGCAGCCGTGCGCAAGGGCACCACGACCGTGCTGCAGACGGTCTACTTCGCGCGCAACAAGGCGACCATCTTGCCCAAGAGCTTCGAGATGCTCACCGAGATCGCCAAGACGCTGTTGGCCAACAAGCAGATCAAAGGCGTGTCGATCGAGGGCCATGCCGACGACACCGGCACGCCGCAGTTCAACCTGCACCTGTCGGAAAAGCGCGCCAAGAGCGTGCGCGAGTTCCTCATCAAAAAGGGAGTAACGGCGAGCCGCTTGACGTCCAAGGGCTACGGCTCAACGCGACCGATCACGCAAGACACGACCGAAGAGGCCCGCGCCACCAA
>JBBQIO010000058.1:0-10722 GCA_038325015.1 Polyangia bacterium | reverse complement strand
TACCAGGCGTCGCGCGCGCGCCGTTCGGCGGCGGTCAGCTGGTGGTCTGGGGCTCGTCGCCGCAGGACACGCGCGTGTACGTCGACGGCGTCTACATCCCGACGCTCTATCACTTCGGCGGACTGCGCTCGACGGTCAACGGCGAGATGGTCCAGACGCTCGACTTTTTGCCCGGCGGCTACGGCGTCGATCACGGCCGCGGGCTGGGCGGAGTCATCGAGGTCGAGACGCGACGGCCGCGCAGCGACGGCTATCACGGCTACGTGCAGGTCGATCTCATCGACGGGTCACTCCTTCTCGAAGGGCCGATCAGCAAGAACGTGTCGTTCGCCATCGCCGGGCGGCGCTCCTGGATCGACGCTTTTTTGCCTATTTTTACCTCGTCGGATTTTCAGCTGACGCCGATTTATTACGATTACCAGGCAGACCTCACCTGGCACGCGGGCAAGCGCGACGACGTCGACCTCTTCATCTTCGGCTCTGACGACGTGCTCAAGGTGGTGTCCAAGCAGCCGGACCCAGTGGCCTCGGCGGCGCTCAACTCGCACATTTACTATCACCGCGCGCTGGTCCGCTGGCTGCACCGCTTTTGGAAGAATGCAACGCTGACCATCACGCCGTCGATCGGCTACGACGTCCCCTTCAGCATTCAGGCGACGTTCGGCACGACGCAGCTCAAGGTCGACGCCGAGGAGCTCGAGTACGACCTGCGCGCGGTGGTCCGCATCCCGCTCGGCAACATGCTGCGGCTCGACGCGGGGCTCGATTACGAGGGCTCGCGTGTCACGGTCACCGCGCTCGGACCGATCTCCGGCATGCCGCGCTCGGGCGACAACGCCGGCGGCCTGGCGGCAGCCATCGGCACCGACGCAACGACCGGCTACGCCAACAATCTGGCGCCCTACATCGGCGCCACGCTCACCCTCTTCGATAAGCACCTCACCGTCGACCCGCAGCTGCGCCTCGAAATCCTGACCGCCACGGCTTATCGCGGAACGCCGTCGGCGTTTTCGCAGGTCAACGTCCTGCCCGAGCCCAGGCTCGCGGTCCGCTATCAGGTCAACAAGTGGGTGACGCTCAAGGGATCGATCGGCATCTACCATCAGCAGCCCGACTTTTCGGCCTATTCGCGGGTCTTCGGCAGCACCAAAATCGAGCCCGAATTCGGCGTCCACTACGTTCTCGGCGGTGAATTCCAGATTACACCCACACTGCACATCGAGCTGACGGCGTTTTACAAAGATCTGCGCGACCTCATCGTGCGCGGCGAGCGCACCGTCGACCCGCCGCTGACCAACGAGGGGCTGGGCCGCGTGTATGGTGGTGAGCTCTTGGTGCGGCAGGAGCTGTTCAAGAACTTCTTCGGCTGGATTTCCTACACGCTGTCGCGCAGCGAGCGTAAAGACCACGCCGACCAGCGGTGGCATCTGTACGACTTCGACCAGACGCACATCTTCACCATCCTCGGCAGCTACAAGCTGCCGCACGGCATGCAGGTCGGCGTGCGCTTTCGCTACGTGACCGGCAACCCATACACGCCGGTCAATGGCGGTTTCTTCGACGCCAACTCGGGATCGTACTCGCGCATTTACGGGCAGCCGTACAGCGCGCGGCTCGGCTCGTTCAACCAGCTCGACGTGCGCTTCGACAAAACGTGGACGTTCAATCGCTGGAAGCTGTCGGTCTATCTCGACGTGCAGAACTTCTACAATGCGGCCAATCCGGAGACCTACTCCTACAACTACAACCTGACGCAGCGCAGCTCGGTCTCCGGCTTGCCGTTTTTGCCCGTGTTCGGGCTGCGGGGGGATTTCTAGTGCCCTTGGTGCTGCGTTCGAGACTTGCGTTGCTGCTGATGCTGACGGCTGTCGGCTGCCGCGGCAATTTCGCGCCGGCCTCCCTGTTGACCGGGCTGCGCGTCTTGGCCGTGCGCGCCAATCCGCCCGAGGTCCCTCCCGGTCAGACCTCCACGTTGGACGCGCTGGTGAGCGACACCGCACCCGACGACGGCGGCACCATCACGTACGACTGGCGGGTGTGCAACGACGCGCCGATCATCGGCATGGGCAACGTCAATCCCACCTGCGTGACGAGCCTCGACGCCGGCGTGCTCATGCCGGTATCCAGCGCTGCGACGGCGATGGTCACGATGCCCAACGTGGCGCCGACCGCGCTCGGTCTGCCCGACGACAGCGACGGATTTTATCTGCCGGTCATCTTGCGCGTCGCGCTCGGCCCCGAAGAGGTGATCGCGGCCTATCGTCTGCGCTACGGCATCGGACACGGGGTCGCACCCAACCAGAATCCGATGCTGTCGACGATCGAAGAGGTCGACCCCAAGCTGGACGACACGCCAGACGCCGGCGCCGGGCTGGCCACGACCACGGTCGTCGGCCCGGGCGACATGCCGACCATCACGGTCAGTCGCGGCGCGACGCTGCGTGCGTCGTTTGCTGCAGGCAGCGCCGAGACTTACCCCATCTTGACGGGCGTCAATCAGGTCTCCATGACCACCGAGATCCTGACGGCTTCGTGGTACTCGACGCAGGGCCATTTTTCGAACCCGGTGACCGGCGTCCCCAAGCCGCTGACCAAATGGGAGTTCAACAAGTTCACCTCCACGACGATCCCGCCTTCGGGAATGGTCATCCCGCTGTACATCGTCGCGCGCGACGAGCGTGGCGGCACCGACTTCACGGTGCGCAATTTCCTCCTATTGCCATAGGAATTGGTTTCCGCCAGAGTCTGGCCGCCCATGACCGAACCCGTCGCAGCCACTCCGTCCGGCCAACCGCGCCACACGCCGCTCTACGACAGCCACGTCGCGCTCGGTGGCAAGATCATCGACTTCGGCGGCTGGGCCATGCCCCTGCAATACGGCGCCGGCATCTTGGCCGAGCACCGCGCGGTACGCACCGACGTCGGTCTGTTCGACGTGTCGCACATGGGCGAGGTCACGTTCAACGGGCCACGCGCCGCCGAGGCCGTGCAGCGACTGGTTACTGCCGATATCAGCACGCTAGAGGATGGCCGCGCCGTCTATTGCGTGGCCTGTCTGCCGTCAGGGGGAATGGTCGACGACCTGATCGTCTACCGAGCCACGGCGACGTCGTACCTGATCGTGATCAACGCTGCGAACATCAAAAAAGACATCGCTTGGTTTGTTCAGGAAGCTGGAGATTTTTGCGAAATTAAAGATATTTCCGACGAAACCGGGCTGATCTCGATTCAAGGGCCGCGCGCCTTCCAGCTGATGGTCGAGCTGACCGATCCGGCGCTCGCCGACCTGCCGTCGTTCGCCTGGCGCCACGCGCGCATCGATAATGTCGACGTGCAGATCGCGCGCACCGGCTACACCGGCGAAGACGGCTTCGAGCTGTTCAGCCCGGCCTCGCAGACGGCACGTCTTTGGGACCTTCTTTTACAGCGCGGCCGCCCGCATCAGGTCCTGCCTATCGGCCTGGGCGCGCGCGACACCTTACGGCTCGAAGCCAAGCTCAGCCTGTACGGCAACGATCTCGACGAGGAGCACACGCCTCATGAGGCGGGGCTGTCGCGCGTGGTGCGCGGCAATGGCTTCATCGGGCAAGACGCGCTGGCTGCGCAAAAGGCTGCCGGCGTCCAGCGCAAGCTGGTCGGCTTCGTCATGCGCGACCGCTTCGTCGCACGCCACGGCTACGAAATCATCAACGAGCACGGCACGCGCATGGGGCCGGTGACCAGCGGCGCGCCCGGCCCCACCATCGGACAGAACATCGGCCTGGCCTACGTCCCGGTCGAGTCGAGCGCGGTCGGCACGCGCATCATCGTCGCGGGCCGCGGCAAGACGGGCAGCGCCGAAATCGTGCAGGGCGCATTTTACCCGCGCGCGAAAATGAGCGGCATCCACGCGAGGAGCGAAGCATGAGCAGCGAGTATCCCAACGACCTGCGCTACACCAAAGAGCACGAGTGGGCGCGCCGCGACGGCAACATCGTGACCATCGGCGTGACCAAGTTTGCCGTCGAGTCGCTCGGCGACATTACCCAGGTCGACCTGCCCAAAGAGGGCGAGGTGCTGCGCAAAGACGCGATCTTCGGCACCGTCGAGAGCGTCAAGGCAGTGTCCGATCTGTTTGCGCCGGTCTCCGGCAAGATCGTCAAGGTCAATGACCCGCTGTCCGACTCGCCCGAATACGTCAACGAGGACTGCTACGACGAGGGCTGGATGATCCAGGTCGAGATGAGCGAGCCCGCGGATTTCGAACTGCTGCTGACCGCCGACGCCTACATCGCGCTGGTCAAAGAGCAGGGCTGAAGCGAAAGGGGAAGAGGCTTGAGCTCTAGATACATTCCGCATACCGAGGCCGACGTCACGCGCATGCTCGGCGTGGTCGGCAAGCCGTCGGTGGCGTCGCTGTTCGCGCACGTCCCGGAGCGCTTGCGGGCGACGCGCCCGCTCGACATCGCAGCGCTCGATGAACGCTCTCTCCTCGAGCATCTGGGTGAGATCGGCAGCCGCACCGCGCCGGCGTTGGGCGATGGCGTGCTGTCGTTTCTCGGCGGCGGCCTGATTCCGCACCACATCCCGGCGGCGGTCGACATGCTCTTGTCGCGCTCGGAGTGGTACACGAGCTATACGCCGTATCAGCCTGAAGTTTCGCAGGGGACGCTGCAAGCGGTGTTCGAGTTTCAGACCATGGTGTGTGAGCTGTTTGGGCTCGGCGTGGCCAACGCCTCGATGTATGACGGCGCGTCGGCGGCGGCCGAGGCGCTCTTGATGGCGCGCCGGATCACCGGCAAGAAGCGCACGGTGCTCGCCGGTGGGCTCCATCCCCACTATCGGCAGACGATCGACACCTACCTATCGGGTCTGCACGAGCTCAGCCTCGAACGATTGCCGGGACCTTTCGACCGCGGCGCAGCGACGGCCGATGGCCGCGTCTCCTTGAGCGCGCTCGACGAAGCGCTGGCCAAAGACGACGTCGCGTGCGTCATCGTGCAGACGCCGAACTTCTACGGGGTGGTCGAAGATCTGCGCGCCATCGCCGAGCGGGCGCACGCACACGGCGCGCTTGTGGTGGCGGTCAACACCGAGCCGTTGGCCTTCGGACTCTTGGCTCCGCCAGGCGCGTTGGGTGCCGACATCGCCGTTGGTGAGGGCATCGGTCTGGCTATTCCGCCATCACTCGGCGGACCGGGTGTCGGACTGTTCGCCGCGCGCGCTGAGTACACCCGTCAGCTCCCCGGCCGACTGTGCGGCGAGACCGTCGACGAGGCCGGCAAGCGCGGCTACGTGCTGACCCTGTCGACGCGCGAGCAGCACATCCGCCGCGAGAAGGCGACGTCGAACATCTGCACCAACCAGGGGCTGATCGCATTGGCGTTCACCATCTCGATGAGCCTCTTGGGACGGCGTGGGTTTCGAAAATTAGCCGAGCTCAACCTGGCCAAGAGCGAATATGCCAAGGCGCAGATCGCCGCGCTGCCCGGCTTTTCCTTGCCGCTGTCCGGTCCGACGTTCAACGAGTTCGCGGTGCGCACGCCCCTGACCCCGTCCGCGATCGACGCCTTGTCCGCGCAAAAGATCTTCGCCGGTGTGCGCCCCGCCAACGCAGGGCTGTGTGGGCCCGACCAGGGCGTCGACGATCTGCTGCTGGTCGCGGTGACCGAGCGCCACTCGCGGGGAGACATCGACCGTCTGGTGGCCGCGCTCGCCGGAGGTGGCCGATGAGCGACCACAGCACCAAAGCCGGCACGCCGGTGCAGACCCGCCATCTATTGCACACCTCACGCCCGATCTTCGAGCAGGGCTCGCCCGGACGATGCGGGGCGTCGCTGCCGCCACTCGACGTCGCTGCGGTCGATCCGGCGACGCTCTACGGCGACCTGGCCAGAGCCGAAGATCCGCACCTCCCCGAGGTGAGTGAGGTCGAGGTGACGCGCCACTACACGCGGCTATCGCGCTGGAACTACGCCATCGATATCGGGCTCTATCCGCTCGGCTCGTGCACGATGAAGTACAACCCCAAGGTCAACGAGAAGATCGCGCGGCTGCCGGCCTACTCGGCGGTTCATCCGCTGCAATCGGAGGCCTCACTGCAGGGCGCGCTCGAGCTGATGTGGCGCCTCGAACGCTGCCTGTGCGAGCTCGGCGGCTTCACGCGGGTGACGCTGCAGCCTGCGGCCGGTGCGCAGGGCGAGCTGTGCGGCGTGATGATGATCCGCAGCTACCACGCGGCGCGCGGCGCGGATGAAGCGCAAAAGCGCACCAAGGTTCTGGTGCCCGACTCGGCGCACGGCACCAATCCCGCGTCCTGCTCGCTCAATGGCTTTCAGACCGTGCCGCTCAAGACCGGCGACGACGGCCTCTTGCACGCCGATTCGGTGCGGCGCGCGTGCGAAGCGCATCCCGGTCAGATTGCCGCGATCATGATCACCAACCCGTCGACGCTCGGGCTGTTCGAGGTCGAGCTGGCCGAGATCGCCGACGTGGTGCACGCCGCGGGCGGGCTGGTCTACATGGACGGGGCGAACTTCAACGCCCTCCTCGGCAAAGTGCGGCCCGGTCAAAGCGGCATCGACGTCATGCACATCAATCTGCACAAGACGTTCACTACGCCACACGGCGGCGGCGGTCCCGGCTCGGGCGTGGTCGGCGTCGGCGCGGCGCTCGAACCGTATCTGCCCACGCCGACGGTCGAGCGCGACAACGACGGGCGCTTTCGCTTCGACTACGCGCGGCCCGGCACCATCGGCCGGTTGCGCAGCTTCATCGGCAACTTCGGCATGCTGGTGCGCGCCTACGCCTACATTCGCGAGATGGGCGGCGAAGGGCTCACGCAGGTTACCGAGATGGCGGTGCTCAATGCCAATTACATTCGGGCGCGGCTCGAGGGGCACTACCCGTTGGCTTACAGTGCACCATCAATGCACGAGGTGATCTTCACCGACAAGCGGCTCAAAAAAGAGACCGGCGTGCAGACGCTCGACGTGGCCAAGCGGCTGATGGACTTCGGCTACCATCCGCCGACCATCTATTTTCCGCTGCCGCAGGTCACCGGTGGCGCCGGCGCGCTCATGATCGAGCCCACCGAGACCGAGTCGCCCGAGACGCTGGATTCGTTTTGCGAAGCGATGATCGCGATCGCCGAAGAGGCGCTGCGCGATCCCGAGACGGTGAAAACCGCGCCGCACCAGACTGCGCTCAGGCGACTGGACGAGACGCGGGCGGCGAGAACTCCCAAGCTGCGCTGGACGCCGCCGAAGGCGGCAGGCTGACCCACTCCTATTGCCAGTCACTTTAGGCGTGTCCTCGTCGGTGACGGTCGATCGCGACGGCCTCGTCGAGCGCGAACTCGATTCCACGATTGCGAATGGCGCGACTACCGCGTCGCCAAATCCACCGTAGTCGGCGATCGGTGCGAAGTCGTTCGAGCCACGCACGGCAGCTTTGGCCCCTGCGGTTCCTGCGCGGCGGCACGGTAAAAACTCCCGCAACGCACCGGTCAGCGCGGACGCTGACCACGCATTTCCACGCGGCGCTGACGACGCTGCAGCTCAAATCCGAGGACGCCGACGGTGGCGAATCGTACTTGACTTGGTACCAGGCCACACGGCATACCTTCGCCTCCCATTACATGGCAGGCGGCAATTTGTCGAAGCTTCAAGCAGAACTGGGCCACGCGGACGTTCAGACGACGCAGCATGTCCGGCGAGATTGGTACCACAGGGTATGGAAACGCGACGGGCACCGGTAACCGCTGGAACTAAACGTATTTCGCCGATGTAGCTCAGTGGTAGAGCAACGGTTTCGTAAACCGTAGGTCCCGAGTTCGACTCTCGGCATCGGCTCCGGAAGTACCCGCCAACGCACAGCTATTTCAGCCCCGCGCTTTCCGTGTCCGCTTCTACCGCTGCCGTTGCCAAGCCCTTGCCACTTTGCTTGTACGCCGACGCGATAGAAACCACGTTGCCAAGTGCGAGCAGTCCTCCGATGACCGGCAACGCGACAACGTGCTGGCGCACCTGCTCGGCGCCAAGGTGCGAGTAGCGAGCGGCCATGCTCAGCGTGGTCTGCCCCAGCGCCTGCTGAATCGCTTGCAGACCGGCGCCGCCGATGGCCAGCGCAGTGCCGTGCGAGTGACGGAATGCATGCCACGGGTTCCGGAAGCGGCGCACGGTGGCTTGCGTGGCCTTTACGCGCTCGGCCTCAACGTTGATGGCCACAATGGCGCGGTCGAGGCCCCACAGCTCGTACTTCGAACGCATGACGCCCGTGAGCGTAGGGAACACCAAGCTGTCACCCGCGCTAAAGCTGACCTTCCGACGTGCCGTGAGGATGGCGCTCAAGTGCGGGTGCATGGCGAGTACTAGCGCCTTACCGCTCTTACGAGACGCTCTCCGCCAGGAGCGGGACACAAGGATACGGGCACCACCGAAGTCGACATCGCCCCAATTCAGGGCGGCGATTTCGCCTTTTCTGGCGCCCGTATAAAAGGCGAACGCCACAAGCGCGTGCAGCTCGTGGTCGTGCTCGGCGGCGTAGGCCAGGATGCGGCCAATTTCATCGTCCGAATAAAAGTCAGTCGACCCACCGGCGCGTGGCTTACGGACACCACGGACAGGATTAACTGCCAAAAGCTCTCGCTCCAGCGCCCACTGATAGACTCGGCCGAGCTGAACCAAGGTTCTCAGGACAACGCGGCTACTACGGCCCTTTGCGGTTAGCGTGTCTCGGAGCCTCACGATGTCGCCCCGGGTAACAGCCGCCGCGTCAAGCTCGCCGACCTCAGGAGTCACATGCTTGCCGAGAACAGACTTCGCCTGGCGCCGATAGAAGTCGACATCGGCTAGGTCAGCGCCCTGGTACTCAGCCACGAACTTGTCGCACAATTGCTTGACGGTCAGCCGTGACCGCTCCACCGCCTCAGCGGCTCTTTTAACGGCCGCTTTCGCTTTTGCCTGCTCCCGTGGGTCGCCGGGCTGGCCATTGCGAATGCGTTCCTCACAACGTACCCGCCAGCGCTCCGCTTCGGCCGGCGAACGCGCCTTGGTAGCGCGGCTCTTATTCTGGCCGTCGACGTCGGTGTATCGGCAGTAATACCCGGTTTTGCCGGTGCTGAGGACGATCTCCCGAACGGTGGCCATTACTTCACCAGCGTCGGCGTCGGCGTCGGCGTCGGCGCAGGCGCGGCTCCGTCGAACAGGTTCTCGAGCACGGACAGGCGTTCAACCAAGACGCTCATCGCGTTGGCCAAGTCTTCGCACTCCTCTCGACGAATCGCGGCGTAGATGACCGAGGCGAGACCTTTGACCTTCGAGAGCTCCATCGAGAAATCCTCGAGGCTCATGACTGCACCTTCGGGAACATGCCGAGTGCCTCACTGACCGCATCCGCGATCTTTTGATTCTCCTCGATGACCATCTCTAGGAGCGCCTGTTCCGGCATCCTCAGCCCATCGAGACAGGCCAGCGCAAGCGAGTTAATGCGCACCATGGCGACGCAAATGCTGTTCTCCATGATGTCGCCGATCTTCTCCAGTGTGGCCGGCGAGATCGCCGTCAGCTCCGCCGGCTGAACCTTCCGACGCCGACTCATGACGAAGCCTCCAACAGGTTGAGAGCGGCGGTGGTCGCTTTCTGCACCTTGACGACCTCATCACCGACGAACTCGCAGATGCGAATGATCTCTTCGCCCGGGACCTCGTCATCCGACTTGCAGGCCGCAGCGAGAACCTTGACGAGCGCCATGATCTTCTCGCCAGCCTGGCGAATGTCGCCGCTCAGGTACGTATTGAGGGAGCACACCGTAGTGGTAGGAAGCGCGACGCTGTCCAGCGTCTCATTTGCGACCTGTCGCGGGCGGGTCATCGGCCCACCTCCTGTCCGACGTGCTTCAGCGCCTGGGCGTGGGTCTGACGCCGAGCCTCGGCGTTCAACGCGAGGTGGCCCTCGATGAGCGCGCAGATGTCCGCCAGCTGCGCCTGCGCCTCCAATATGCTGATACGCGCCGCATCGATGGCGACCAGCTTCGGACTGCCGAGCAGTAGTGCGGCGGCGCCGAGTACCAGGTCACGGGCACGGTGGGCGTGAACCGCCAGGCCTTCCAGGTCGAGCGAGTGGATTTCGAACGTAGGCGTAGCCATGATGGACTCCTTTTCGCGCCTCGTTCGGTGTCTGCCGCCAAGCTCGGCATCGGACGGGGCGCAGTTGTTTCAGCCGCTCGGTTAGCGTCGGAGCGACGGACGACGGCCGTACGGTGCTACTTCGTGCGCTTGCTGTCGTCGAGGTAGGCGCGCAGCGCGTCGCGCACTACGTCTGTACGCGTCCACACCGGACCGCCGCGCTCTTTCGAGAGCCGGTCAGCGCGTTCGTCGATCGCCGTTATGACTGCCCCGTCGAGGTTGATCGACAGGTGCGTCAATTCGCCAGCTTTCGGCTTTCTCGTCTTTGGACGGCCCACGGAACCGACATCAGACACTGAAATCACTGCATTTCGCAACTTTTCACCTCCTGGTATGTCTGAGTATAGGCTCATATGCTTTACTGTCAACATCATTAATCACCGTAAGGCTGAATTAGCAGCTAGAACGATCGCCTGCTGAAGAATCGGCATCGGGGGAGTTCTCCACGGGTAATTTCGCCGCCGTGGAAAACTCTGCCGATTCGGTGCCGGCGGAGTTCTCACCCACGGACAGGTTGGTGGGTGAGAACTCGGCTGCCATCGGCTCGACGTCTGGCC
>JBBQIO010000057.1:0-10765 GCA_038325015.1 Polyangia bacterium | reverse complement strand
AAGCGCCGGCCCGAAGTAGTAAGCGTCACCGACCGACGCGAGGCTGAGCCGCTCGGGGTGGCGCAAAAACAGCTGCTCGATGAGCGGCTCGCCGGTGACGTGCGCGCGTTCGGCCAGCGCCATCAAGTAGGGGAGCATCCGGGTGTGCAGTCCGGCGTAGGTCTGCCAGGCGGCATGCCCATCGGGCGACGTCCACAGCGTCGCCTTTTTAGCGCCGCCGACACCGGCGCAGGCATTCTCGTCGTGCATGTTCGAACACATCGAGCCGAATTCGATCCAGCGCGTCAACAGCTCGCCGTCGGCCGCCTTGGCACCGTCGGCCAGGCACTTGAAGCCGCTGATGTCCGAGCCCCAGTTGGCCACGCCCGACACGCCCATATTGATGCCCGCCCGCACCTGTGCCGGCACCCCCTCGGCGTCATCGAACGACGCGTCGGGATCGCCGGACCACACCATCGGCGTCCACTGCTGCGTGCCGGTGTAGCCCGAGCGCGCGTAAAAATACCATTCGTTGTCGAGTGCCAGCGGATCGGCCGACAGAGCTGAGAAAGCCGCGCGTAGATAATCGATCGGATATTGGTCGTGATATTGCTCGCCGGTCACGCCGGTCGAGGTCACCATGCCGGGCTGAACATATTCGCCGAAGTCGGACATCCAGCCCGAGTAGCCGAGCGACAGCGCGCGATCGAACATCGCGCCGTACCACTTGGTCGCCGCCTGCGACGTGAAGTCGAGCTGATAGACCATCTGCGCCGAGCCGCTGATCAAGTAGACGGTCGCGGGCGTGCCGTCGGCGTTCGACAAAAAATAGTGATTTTGCAAGCCGAACGCGACGTCGACAGCATTCTTGGCCGTCGGGCTGGCCGAGAACAGCGAGTTGAAGTAGCCGACCGCGCGATAGCCGTTTTGCCGCAGCGTCGCGACCCAAGCCGCCAGCGCGGGCTCCATACCGCGCTCGCCGCCGTCGGGTAAAAAATGCGTGTTGTCGTCGATCACGGTCAACGGCAATCCCTGTTGCCGCATGGCCAGATATTCCGGCACGCCGTCGACCTGGTCGCCTTGACCGATGCGCCGACGCGGTCCGAAGCTCCACGCCGGCGGCACCATCGGCCGTCCGGTCTTGGCAGTGAAGGCGTCGATGATCTGAAGCGGCCACGGCGGCGGCGCCACAAGGCCCGAATCGGGCGCACCCGGCGGCTGCGCTGGCACATAGATCTCGAAGGCCAGGGACGGTCCGATGTGCCACACGCGCCACGCGTCACTGCGCACGCTGTCGAGCTCGAACTGATTGCGCCACGTCGAGTCGAGCCAAAAGCCATAGCCCTCTGTCGAGAGCAAAAACGGCACCGGGTAGTAGGTCATGCTCTCGCCGTTGGGATAGGGATTGTCATGGCTCGACGGGATGCCTTCGCCGGCCGCCAGGCCGCCCTCTTCGGGCCAGGAATAGGGCGACTGTCCGCGCTGGTTGGTGTGGTCGTAGCGCTCGCCCAAGCCCAAGAAGGCCTCGCTCGGCGCGCTGCGAAACGCCGTCGACCAGGCCCGCGGCGACGGCGATGACTCGGGCAAGAAGCTCGACGACGAGGCTGCGAGCGAGGCCTCGACGCGCAACGTCTGCCCACTCAACGTATGGCGCACGCGCACGCAGCTGGTCGCGCCGCCAATTCCGACCGACGCCAAGATGGCCTCGAAGCCGCTGGGTGCAAGCGCCGACGCAGCCACCACTTCGTTGTGGTCACGCCACGGATCGAGCGTGTCGGAAAAGCTGTAGTACCCCTGCGACACGCCCGACTGCCACGCCGTCTGTCCCGAAGTCCACCCCATCGCGCCATAGCCGTCGTGGTTGCCATTGCCCAGACTCTCGAGCACGGCGCGACCGCTGGCATCGTGCACGGTCAACGAGTAGGGCGCGCGCGTAATGTCGACCGAGATCGTGCCGTCGCCGGTCAGCGTCCACTGATTGGGCAGGATGTCGCCGCTGGCGCAGGCCGGTTGCCCGCAACCCGACAGGAGACTGACAATGCACAGCGCGCTTGACGCGACGCCGACCCCGGCGATTCGCGCGCTCATTCGGCGCGGAACTTGATTTCCGCGGGCGCCCGCATGAAACCGTTGCGCGCCGGGTCGTTGTAACGGGCGTAGTCGATGGCCCACGGCGTCGCTTTGGTGACGCCGTCTTTGTGCAGGATGGTCATGGCCATCGGCGTGACCTTGCGATAGCTCGACGTCGGCGGCAGGTCGCTGTTGGTGATGCCGCCGGCCGAAAACAGGTTGATGAGCATGATCGTCCCGTCGTCGTAGACCTTGCGGAACCCTTCGTCGATCTTCTCGTGGCCGCGCACCATCGTGGTCGTGCCCAGGCGCGCCATGAAGTTGCGGAACTGCCGACGGCCGAAGGCAAAGCGCGAGCTCTCCTGCAGCTCGGGCGGGACGAACTCGGCCTCGGACGGGTCACTCCACATCATTTGGAAGCGGATGTCGGGATCATTCAGTGTCGACAGATCGCGCCAGCGCTCGGCGATGATGTTGTCGCGCGGAATGCCGGCATGAACGAACAGAAACTGGTCGAACAGCAGCATGTTGGGCATGGCGTCGAAGAGCTGCATGTAGGCGTGAAACATCTCCGACGGAAAGTAGGGCTGCAGCGTCGAGATGGCCTCGGCCGGCCGGACGCCGCCCATGATGCGACCTTTGTATTCCAAGTAATATTCGTGATTTCCGCGAAGCACGTAAACATGCTCCGGCATGTGCACGAACAGCTGCATCGCGGTGCGCAGCACGCCGTCATAGCTGTAGATGCCGCGGTCGATGTAGTCGCCGAGCAGCACCAGCTTGATGTCCGGATTGCGCCGCGGGTCCTGCTTGAAGGCTTCGACCTTGGCAAAAAAATCGGACTGCAAGAGCGCGGCTTTGAAGCAGCTATAGCAGCCGTGCAGATCGCCGAGCACGACCAGCTCGTAGCTTTTGCCGGGCTGCGGCATGAGCGCGTAGACGTGGCTGTCCAAAAACGCCGGCTCGCCCGACAGATCGGCCACCGTCTGCTTACCGATCAGGCGTCCATAGTGGCCGACACGCTGGTCCTCCCACGTCATGCGCGTGGCCTCGATGAGCTTGCCGTCGACGGCCACCTGCTCGGCGATCAGGCTCGGGTCGGGCGAGTAGTGGCGCTCGATGCGCGAGAACAGCGGATGGTCGTCGGTGCGCGGCCGCATTTCGTGCGAGACCGAAGCGAGCTCCATGCGTCCGGTCGAGACCGGCAAAAGATCCGTCGACTCGAGCGGGATCTCCGAGTTGATGAGCGCCGTGACCTCGTCGCGAAAGGCGAGCTCCGACGGATGGGCGACGCCGTCGGCCATGATGAGCTCGTGCAGCGTGTCGAGGAGCTGCACCTGATTCTCGGTGTCGAAGGTCTTGAAGATTTCGAACGCGCGCAGCTTGAGGCGCGAGTAGACGTAGCCCGGCGAATTCTCCCCCTGTGCGACGACCTCGTCGAAGAGCGCGTGCACCTGCCCGTCGATATGATCGAACACGTCCAAAAAGTGCTCGCTGTACTCCTCGACCATCCCGGCGCGCGTCGCCTCGTCCGCATTGATCATCGCGTCGTGAACACGGGTCTCGAGGATTTGTCGAATGTAGCGCTTGACGAAGTTCTTCTCCGTGGGGGCGAAATCGCCGTCGATGTAGCCGAACGCCGTCAGGTAAAAAATGATGGCGTGCATCTGGTTTTCGGCGATCTGGGGATCGTCGGAGAAGGTCATCATGGGCGAAGGCTCCTCGTAAGAGCCCACGACTATAACCGGCCCCAGAAAAAGCAGCCGCGGCAAAAAAAGCGGCGGCGTACAAACGGCCGATCGACGTATTACATTGCGCCCATGAACCGAGCGCTTTGCCTCGTACTAGTCGTAGTCGCGGTCGGTGGTTGCGCCGCATCCGGCGCTGTGGGCCATCCTTCGCTGCAGCCCATAACCGCGGCGTCGACAACCGGCGGGAGCAACCTCGCCACGACCAAGACGGCGCGAGCCCTGCCGTTCATCGACGATGATTACGGCCGCGCGCTCGATGAGGCGCGTCGACTCGGCAAGCCGCTCTTCGTCGACACCTGGGCCATGTGGTGCCACACGTGCCGCTTCATGCGCGCCTATGTCCTGACCGATCCGCGGCTGGCCCAGGTCGCCGGTCGCTTCGTGTGGCTGGCCATCGACATCGATCGCGACGAGAACCAGGCCTACCTGGCCAAATTTCCGACGCCCGCAGTGCCGACCATGCTGATCATCGATCCCGGTGCCAAGCCGGGCGACGAAGCGGTGCTGGTCACCCGCTCGTCGAGCGCGTCGTACGAAGAGCTTCTGACCTTGCTCGATGAGG
Organism: Polyangia bacterium; assembly: GCA_038325015.1. Lineage (GTDB taxonomy): Bacteria > Myxococcota_A > Polyangia > Palsa-1104 > Palsa-1104 > JBBQIO01. The sequence continues at coordinate 6,403 of JBBQIO010000057.1, read as the reverse complement.
GCGAGCACAAAGGCCAGGCGAGCAGCGTAAGCGCGGCGGACCGCGCCTTTGCCGAGGGGCAGCGGCTGGTCGGTGCGGGCGACCAAGGGCGGGCCATCGAGCCGTTCGAGCGCGCGCTCAAGGCGGCGCCCGCCGATTGGCCGCGTCGAAGGCGAGCGCTGGAATCGCTGATTTTTGCCGAATCTGTATCCGGTGGGCATGCCGCCCAATGCGCCGAGCGCGCACTCAGTGAGGTCGGGCCGTGGCCGCGGGACGGTCTGTTCGCCAGCGTCGTGACGACTGGATTGTCGTGTGCATTGGAGCTGCCCAAGAGCGATCCGACGCGCGCCGACCTGGTGCGTAAGCTGTCGAGCTGGGACGCCGAGCTGCTCGGGGTCGAGGGCCTCCTCGGCGACGATCGATCGAGCGTCTATGAGACGCTGGTCGAGGCGCGCGACGACGCCGGCGATGCGGCCGGCAAGCACCGACTGGCGCTCGAGTGGACGACGTTTCTCGAAAAAGAGGCGAGCGCGGCCAAGAGCGCCGATGCCCGCGCGGTCTACGACCCTCACCGGGTGAACGCGGCGCTGGCGCTGGGTGATCCGGGGCGTGTGCTGCCCGCCCTTTTGGCATCGGCGCGGGAAATGCCCGACGACTACAATCCGCCGGCGCGGCTGGCGGTGGTCTATCTGGCGCTCGGCCAACTCGACGACGCGATGAAGGCGAGCAACATCGCGCTCACGCGCGTGTACGGGCCGCGCAAGCTCCGCGTGCTCGACACTCGGGCGCAGATTTTCGCGCGCGAAGGAGATGCATCGGGACAGCGTGGCGCGGTCGAGCAGGCGCTGGCCGTCGCCGAGGGGTTGCCGGCGTCGCCGCGACGAGAGGCCACGGTGCAAAGGCTGACCAAAGAGCGCGACGCGCTCAAGTAGCTCGTCATCGACCTTTAGGATCTGATCGGTCTCGCAACACCCAATGTAAAGCCATCGTAAAACGGAGTGACCCCACCCCCGACGAGGGGTATATCTCCCCTCGTGAAGGGGAAAATCGCCTGGGTTGTGGGTCTACTCGTCGTGGCCGGCCTCGCCGGTTGGTACTTCGTGCGCCGCGCGCGCCAGCCGCCGCCGCCGCGTTTTTTGACCGCCGCCGTCGAGCGCGGTCGACTGGTCGCCAGCGTGACCGCCACCGGAACGCTGTCGGCGCTGGTCACCGTCCAGGTCGGCAGCCAAGTCTCCGGCCGTATCGCCGAGATTCGCGTCGACTACAACTCGCCCGTAAAAAAGGGGCAGATCGTCGCCAAGATCGACCCGCAGCTGTTCAACGCCGCCTTGGAGCAGGCCAACGCCAATCTCTTGTCGGCGCAGGGCAACCTGCTCAAGGCCAAAGCGCAGGCCATCGATGCCGATCGCATCGCCGGGCGCGACAAAGAGTTGCGCGCCGGTAAGCTGATCGCGCAGGCCGACGCCGATACTGCGCAGGCCAACGCCGACGTCACGCATGCGCAAATTGCCGCCAGCGAGGGCGACCTGGCGCAGGCCCGGGCATCGCTTCACCAGGCCCAAGTGAATCGTGACTACACCACGATCATCTCGCCCACCGATGGGGTGGTCATCTCGCGCAGCATCGACGTCGGGCAGACGGTTGCGGCGTCGTTCTCGGCGCCGGTGCTGTTCACCATCGCCAAGGACCTGACCAAGATGCAGGTCGACACCAACGTGGCCGAAGCGGATGTTGGCAAGCTCTCTCCGAGCATGCCGGTCACCTTCAGCGTCGACGCTTACCCGGGCGAAAAGTTCCACGCCAAGGTGCGCCAGATCCGCTTTTCGCCGACCACGGTGCAAAACGTCGTCACGTACGACGCGGTCATCGACGTCGACAATCCCGAGGTCAAACTGCGTCCGGGCATGACGGCCAACGTTACTTTCGTGTACGCCGAGCGCGATGACGCGCTCAAAGTGCCCAACAGCGCGCTTCGTTTTCGACCGCCGGCGGACCTCCTGCCGCCGCCGTCACCGGGAGCGCATCGCCATGGCGCGGGCGGCATGGGCGATGGCGGTGGCCGTCGTAAGACCGATGCGCCGAGCGACAAGCGAACGGTCTGGGTGCTGCACGGTGCGACGCCGAGCAAAGTCGAGATCCGCATCGGGATCTCCGACGGCACCGTGACCGAGGTGCTGACCGACAATCTGTCTGTCGGCGACCAGCTGCTCATCGACACCCTCAGCAGCGGCAACGACAAAAACGCGCCAGCCGGAGGGCCGCCGGGCATGCCGCGGCGCATGTTCTAATGGCACCCGCGCCGATCGATTCGTCCGCTGGCAGCGGGCCGCTTATTGATCTCCGCAAGATCCACAAGACCTACGAGATGGGCGACACCCTGGTGCATGCGCTCGATGACGTGACCATTGCCGTCGAGCGCGGCGATTTCGTCGCCGTGATGGGCTCGTCCGGCTCGGGCAAGTCGACGCTGATGAACATCATCGGCTGCCTCGATCGGCCGACCTCTGGGAGCTATCGGCTGGACGGCGTCGACGTTGCCGGGCTGGGGCGAGACGAGCTGGCCGCGATTCGCAATCGCACGATTGGCTTCGTCTTCCAGAGCTTCAACCTCTTGACCCGCACCTCGGCGCTGGAGAACGTCGAGCTGCCGCTTTTGTATGCCGGCACTCCGACCAAAGAGCGCGTGGCGTGCGCGCGTGAGGCGCTCAACCGCGTCGGGCTCGCCGACCGCGAGCATCACCATCCGAGCCAACTTTCCGGCGGGCAGCAGCAGCGCGTGGCCATCGCGCGGGCGTTGGTGTCGCAGCCCAAGGTCATCTTCGCCGACGAGCCGACCGGCAATCTGGACTCGCGCACCTCGGTTGAAGTGATGCGCCTATTTCAGGAGCTGGGCGACGTCGGCATCACCGTGGTGCTGGTGACGCATGAGCCGGACATCGCGCTCTACGCCCACCGGGTGATCGTGATGCGCGACGGTCGCGTGCGCTCCGACAAACGTCAGACGCCGGATCGCGCCAAGGACACGGTCGTGTCGGATCAGGACGAGCCGGGGGCCACGACATGAGCCTGTTTCAGACCGTTCGCGTCGCGCTACGTGCGCTGACCCGCAACAAGCTGCGCTCGTTTCTCACCTGCCTGGGGATCATTTTTGGCGTCGGCGCGGTCATCACCATGGTGGCGATCGGCGAAGGCGCCAAGACGCGCGTCGAGGAGGCCTTCGCCTCGATGGGCTCGAACCTGCTCATCGTTCTGCCAGGCTCGTCGTCGTCGTCGGGCGCGCAGGGCGGCTTCGGCTCGCAGCCGACCCTGACGTGGGCCGATTTCCGCGCCATCACCGTCGAGGTACCAACGGTGCGCTACGCCGCGCCGGTGCTGCGGGCGAATGCGCAGGTGATGAGCGACGAGCAAAACTGGCTGACCTCGGTCTCGGGCACGACGCCCGACTACTTCGACATTCGCAACTGGCCGATGGGCTCGGGCGCGCGCTTCACGCCATCCGACATCGAGTCCGGCAACAAGGTGTGCGTGCTCGGCCAGACGGTCGTCGACAAGCTGTTCGGCGCGTCGGCCGACGCCGTCGGCATGCAGGTGCGCATCAAGAACATCCCCTTCACGGTGGTCGGCGTCCTCGAGAAAAAGGGGCAGTCGCCGATGGGGCAGGACTACGACGACGCGGTCTATATGCCCTACACGACGTTCATGGCCAAGGTGCAGGGCGGCCTGAAAAATTATCTCTCCGGCAGCATCATGGTCAGCGCCACGTCGGCCGATGCCACGTCGCGGGCCGAGAGTGCGATCAGCAATCTGTTGCGCGACAAGCACCATCTGCAGGTCGGCGCCGATGACGATTTCTCCATTCGCAATCTCCAGGAGATGGCCTCGGCCTCCGAGCAGGGGACCAAGACGTTGACCACACTCTTGGCCGCTGTCGCCTTCGTGTCGCTCCTGGTCGGCGGCATCGGCGTCATGAACATCATGCTGGTGAGCGTGACGGAGCGGACGCGGGAGATCGGTCTGCGCATCGCAGTCGGCGCCAAAGGGCGCAACATTCTGCTGCAATTTTTGGTCGAGGCCTCGACGCTGTCGGTGCTCGGCGGGCTGATCGGCATCGTGGCCGGTGTGCTGAGCGCCATGGGGCTGGCGTCGTCGTTCGGTTGGCCGTTCTTGATTCGGCCGGACATCGTGATCATCTCGGTCGCCTTCTCGGGGGTGGTCGGAATCGTGTTTGGCCTCTATCCGGCCTGGAAAGCCTCGAAGCTCGATCCGATCGATGCGCTGAGGTACGAGTGATGTTCCTGCCGCTGGTTTTTGCCGCGAGCCATCTGTTGACCCTCGATGAGGCGCTGCAGACTGCACGGGCACATCAGCCGACGGTCGCGCAGGCCCAAGCCAACACCCGCGCCGCTCGCGCGCGCGCCGACGAATCGGCATCGGGGCTGATTCCTAACGTGAGTGCGACGGCGCTCTACACGCGGCGCACGTCCAACTTCGCGCCACAGCTCTCGACGGTTCAGGGGGCGCAGTCGGTGATCACGACGCCGAGCTTTGCCACCTACAACTATTTCAGCGTCGGCTTGCAGCTCACGCAGCTCATCTACGACTCGCAGGTGACCATCGATCGCTGGGGCGCGGCGAAAGTCACCGCACAGTCGGTCGAGGCGACGGAGCGCGCGACGCGCTTGGCGGTCGATCAGTCGGTGCGCGCAGCTTTTTTTGCGGCCCGCGCCGAAAAGGCGCTGGTCGATGTCGCCCGAGAAACGCTGGACAACCAAAACCTGCACTACAACCAAACCGAAGGCTTCGTGCGCGTCGGCACCCATCCCGAGATCGATCTGCTGACGGCGAAGACCGGTCGGGCCAACGCCAAGGTCGCGCTCATCACCGCCGAAAACAACTACGAGACCGGCAAAGCCACGCTCAATCAAGCGATGGGCGTCGAGCAGGGCACCGACTACGACGTGGCCGACGACACGCTGCCGCCGATCGAAGGCGAGACGCTGGGTACCGAGGAGCTGATGGGCGAGGCGGTCGCGGCGCGCCCCGATCTGGTGAGCCTGCAGCTGCAGGTGCGTGCGCAAAAACTCACCGTGCGCTCGACCAAAGGCAACTACGGACCGCAGCTGTTGGCTACCTCGGGGCTGACCGATGCCGGCGTGGACCTGAACCATCTGGTGTGGAACTGGAACGTCGGCGTGCAGCTGCAATGGGACCTGTTTTCCGGTGGCTCGCTGGTGCCTTTTTTGGTCAACGAGCAGGAGGCCAATCTCCTCGGGCTCGAAGCGCAGGTGGCCATCGAGCGGTTGCAGGTGCGCGTCGACGTCGAGACGGCACGACTCGCGGTGCGCGCCGACAAAGAGGCGCTCGACGCAGCCGAGGAGGCCAAAGAGAGCGGCGCCGGACAGCTGCGCCTCGCCGAGGGCCGCTATCAGGCGGGCAGCGGCAGCGCCATCGAGCTCAACGACGCGCAGGTCGCGCTGACCAACGCCGCCGGACAGCGTGTGCAGGCTGAATACAATCTATCTACCGCCCGGGCGCAGCTGCTCAAGGCCTTGGGCCGGAAATAGTCGCAGGAGGCGGTTTGTGTGCCTGGATCTGGCGCATCGGAAAGGCCGGCAAGGCGGTGTCGAAACGCTGAAATGACTGCACGTCATCCAGGCGAAACCCGGCGTTTGCCATGTCGCGCAGCGGATTTCGATTCCAGTGGCATCCCTGCTTGTTCATTCGCAGCCACAGCGGGTTGAGCGCGTCCATCAAGAAACCGGAGACCGCGGCCTGGCTTCGCACGTGCTCGAGCGCGCGCAGCTGGCCTCCGGGGCGCAGCACGCGGAAGGCCTCGGCCAGTACCTTCGCGACCGACGGCACGCTGCACAACACCAAGCCGAAGACGACCGCGTCGAACGCACCATCGGCGAACGCGAGCTCCATCCCGTTGCCTGCAACGGCGTCGATGCGCCGCGACTTTTTTTGGGCCTTGGCGACGGCCAGCGCGAGAAAGTCCGCTTCGGGCTCGATGGCTTGCACGTGCACGCCGTCGCCGTAGTAATCGAACATCGCGCCGGTGCCGCAACCGATCTCGAGCACTCGCCCGGTCAGGTCGCCGACCAGTGTGCGTCGGACCTCGGCGTATCCCTGCTGGTCCGCCCTGTCCGTCAGGAGGTCCAGGAACTCGGCGCGCGGATGTTGTTTCTGCAGGCGCATCGCCTCTGTGCCGACGCGCATGAAATGGACAATTTCTTTAATCACGTGATCCTCCCAACGAGCTTAATTCGGCATCTATTTCCGTGCGGGAGCTGCATTTCGCCCGGGCTCAGCGGGCCGAGCGGCTGAAGCACGCAATCGCCGCGCGCAGGCCGAAACCGTTGCCAAACTCACCCGACTTGAGCGTGATCTCATCGCGGACAGTGTCACGGGCCCGCCGCTCCCG
>JBBQIO010000056.1:0-10827 GCA_038325015.1 Polyangia bacterium | reverse complement strand
TTCCGACGCGGCAGCCGAGAATCTCGGCGATCTCGTCGTGCTGCAGCCCATCGATATCGTGCAGGACGAGAACGGCGCGATAGCCGGGAGGCAGCTCTGCGAGCGCGTCCGACAGGCGACGACGCAGCTGTGGATCGCCCGGCCCCGCCTGTAATGCCGGCAGCTCGTCGAGCACGTCGTCCGAAACGTGGCGCCTCTCGCGGGCCTGGAAGCGCGTCGCGTGCGACAGCGCCGCGTTCACCGCCAGCCGATACATCCACGTTGAGAGCTGCGCATCGCCGCGAAAATTATCGAGGCCGCGAAAGGCCCGCAGAAACACCTCTTGCGAAAGCTCTTCGGCCTCCTGGCGGCCGCAAATCCGCGCGATCAGCGCGAACACGCGACGCCGGTAGGTTTCATAAAACGTTCGCATGGCCTGGCGATCGCCGCGACGGCAGGCCTCGACCAGTGCAGCGTCTGGCGATGCACTCGAAGTTGCTGCCAAGGGGCCCTCAACCAAGCTGATCTCTTTTTGCAAAGCAATGCTCACAAAGCGTTGGACTGGCCAGGGGTGCCACAGGGTTGCCCCAAAAACGCCCTTGCCACGTCGAGTTATTCAGCCTTGACGAAGTGTTAGCACAGCTGCCGCAAATAAAAAGACTACGCCGGCGGGTGCTGCGTCAGGGCGCCGAGAAAGTCGCGTTTGCCGAGCTGCACGGCGTTCTGGCGCAGGATGGCGTAGACCGTCGTCACGTGGAAAAAGAAGTTCGGCTGCGCGTGCTCGCGGAAATAGTCGGCGCCGGTCATCCACTTGCCCTCCCAGCGCGGCAGGGTGATCGAGCGCGTCTCGGCGGCCGCGAAATCCTCGGCCGAAAAGCCGTCGAGATAGCCGATGACCGACTTGATACGCGTGCGCAGCTCGTCGAGCGTCTGCTCGGTGTCGGGGTGCGACGGCGCGACCTTGCCGCTCAGGCGCGCGGCGGCCATCTTGACCGTGTCGCACGCGGTCTGCACCTGGAACGACAGCGGCAGCTGGTCGACGATCAGGCGGATGCCGAGAAAATTCTTGGAGTCGAATTTCTTGGCATCGGCATGCGCCGCCGCAGCCTCGAACCACTTGTCCATTTGGCCGAGCTGCTTCTTCATCTGCTGAAACGCTTCGTGGATCATGGTGCTCCTTTTGACGTCTTCAGACGTCGATGTCCTTGGCGTCGGCGGCCCGCTCCATGATGAAGCGGAAGCGCGCGCTCGGATCTTTGCCCATCAGCTCGTTCATCACCCGGTCGGTCTCGAGCGCGTCGTCGACGACCACGCGCAGCGCCGAGCGCCGTTTCGGATCGAGCGTCGTCGCCTTTAAGTCCTCGGCGGGCATCTCGCCCAGCCCCTTGAAGCGGCTGATTTCGGGCTTGGCGTTCTTGGGCGCCTTCTTGAGAATGTTCTCTTTGTCGCGGTCGTCGAGGGCCCAGTACAACTCTTTGCCGATCTCGATCTTGTACAACGGCGGCAGCGCCAGATAGATGTGGCCCTGCTCGATGAGCTTGCGCAGGTGGCGGTAAAAGAACGTTAACAGCAGCGTCGAGATGTGGTGCCCGTCGGAGTCGGCATCCGTCAGGATGAAGATTTTGCCGTAGCGCAGCCGCGTGATGTCGAACTCCGGCCCGACGCCGCAGCCGAGCGCGGTGACAATATTTTTGAGCTCGATGTTGTTGAGCACCTTTTCAGCCGACGCCTGCTCGACGTTGAGCACCTTGCCGCGCAACGGCAAAATGGCCTGCGTGCGCCGGTCGCGCCCCTGCTTGGCCGAGCCGCCGGCCGAGTCGCCCTCGACGATGAACAGCTCCGAATCGGCGGGCGAAGTCGAGCTACAATCGGCCAGCTTGCCGGGCAGGTTGAGCCGATGCACGGCGCCTTTGCGGGTCACCGCCTGCGACGCCGCTCGACTGGCCTCGCGCGCCCGCGCCGCCAAGATGATGCGCGCGACCACGCCCTCGGCGACCTTCTTGTTCTCCGACAGCCAATTTTCCAGCGCGATGCGCACTGCGCCATCGACCTCGGCGGCGATCTCGGGATTGTTGAGCTTGTCCTTGGTCTGCCCCTGGAACTGCGGCTCGGTCACATAGATCGATAGGATCGCGACGATGCCTTCGCGAATGTCCTCGGCGGTCAGCGTCACGCCCTTGGGCCCGAGGCTGTGAGTCTCGATGAAGTTGCGCATCGCCTTGACCAGCCCCGAGCGCAGCCCCTGCTCGTGTGTACCGCCGGCGCCGGTCGGAATGCCATTGACGTATGAGCGGACGGCTTCGTCGGTCGACTCGGTCCAGACCAGCGCCAGCTCGATGCGCGGCTCACTTTTGGTCAGCTCGAAGACCGGCCCGACTTGGACGCGCGCACCGTCGCGGATGAGCTTTTGCAAGTAATCGCGGATGCCGCCGGAGTGCGCGAAGGTGACCTTTTCGCCGCTCGCCGCGTCGCTGAACACGACCTCCAGGCCGGAGTGCAAGTAGGTCTTGGATTCGAGCCGCGCGCGCACTTCGCCGACGTCGAAGCGCAGCTTGTCGCCGAAAATTTGCAGGTCGGGGCGAAAGAAGATCGTCGTGCCCGAGCCGCGCGCTTTGGGATTGGTGACCACCAGCTTGCTGGTCGGCAGCCCGCGCGCGAACGATTGCTCGACCTCCTGGCCGTCGCGGCGCACGGTGGCCACCAGCTCGGAGGAGAGCGCGTTGACCACCGACGATCCGACGCCGTGTAGACCACCCGAGTGAAGATAGTTTCCGTGCTCGAATTTGCCGCCCGCGTGGAGCGTGCAAAGGATCAGCTCAAGTGCATTTTTTTTGTATTTGGCGACGAAATCGGTCGGGATGCCGCGCCCGTCGTCCTCGACGGTGACCGACCGTCCATCTTTGCCGATGCTCACCGAGATGCGCTTGGCGTAGCCGTTGATCACCTCGTCGACCGAGTTGTCGACGATCTCCCACAATAGATGGTGATAGCCGCGCCCGTCGACGCCGCCGATGTACATGCCGGGCCGTTTGCGCACCGGCTCGAGCCCTTCGAGGACGGTGATGTTGTCGCCGGTGTAGCTGCCTGCCGAGGAAGTCGCCACGGGTTACCTCAATTTTTTCCGTTGCTGCCGGCGCCATTCAGCGACGGGACGACGACCGCCGCCGGAATCACGCAGGCGACACGATCTTTGCGGCCCCACAGTGGCCGGCCACGCCCTCCGCGAGCGACACGGTGATTTTTTTGTGGCGAGAGCTCGGCGGTCTTGCCCTTGTCGTTCTCGACTACGAGCGGGCGATCCACAGATAGACCCATCACGCGATCGTCGTCACCTTCGAGCTTGAGCACAGTCACGCCGCGCCCCGGGTTGGTCAGGACGTTGATGTCATCGGTGGCGATGGCGATGCCGTGGCCACGCTGACTGACCAGGCACGCGGTCCCGCCGGCCTTGGTCGGCTCGACGGAGATCACCTCGTCGCCGTCTTGCAGACGCGCAAATTTGCGCCCAGCGCGCGTCGAAACCTCGGCGTGGCTGGCGATGGCAAACCGCAGGCCGTAGCCCTGTTTGGTCACCGCCAAAAGGTACTCGACCCGATCTGCGAGCGGCGCCACGCGGGCGTCGAGTGACAGCGCCGCGACCACGCGCTCGCCGTCATCGAACTTGAACAATTTCTGCACCGGATCGCCGTAGCCCGTGGACGGCGGCACATCGGCGAAGCGGCAGACGTAGGCCGATCCGAAGTTGGTGCAAAACAGCACGTTGGCCTTGGTGTTACCCGCGACCACGGCGACCACCTCGTCGCCTTCGCGCGTGCGCGTCGTGCCCAGATCTTTGATCTCGCGCACCCGTTTGCACCAGCCATCGCGCGTCAGGACGATGTTCGCGTCCTCGTCGACCAAAAAGGCCGTGGCGTCGAACTCGACCTCCTCGGTCAGGCCGATCTTGGTCTTGCGCTTGTCGGAAAAGCGCGCAGCCAGCGCGACCAGCTCGTCCTTGACCACCGTCCAGCGACGGGCATCGCTCTTGAGCAGGGCGTCAATACGTCGCTGCTCTTTTTGCTTTTCGGCCAGCTCTTTTTGGATCAGCAAGATCTCCATCCGCGCCAGGCGGTAGAGCTTGAGCTCCAAGATCGCGTCGGCCTGATCGTCGTCGATGGCGAAGCGCGTGATGAGCTTGCCGGCGGCGTCGGCCTTGCCCTCGGACTTGCGCACGATCTTGATGACCTCGTCGAGCGCGTCGTAGATCTTGGCGTAGCCTTCCAGAATGTGGATGCGCCGCTCAAGCTCTTCGAGCTCGAAACGAAAGCGCTTGGTGACTACGTCGAAGCGGTAGTCGAGAAAGTGGCGCAGGCAGCCCTTGAGCGTCAGCCGCTCGGGGCGCCCGACCTCGGGATTGTCGGTCGGCACCAGACAGGTCAGGTTGACCTGGATGTTCGATTGCAGCGGCGTGTTTTTGAACAGATAGGCCATGACCAGATTCGGGTCGGCCTCGGGCTTGAGCTCGAGTTCGATGCGCACGTCGGTCGTCGACTGGTCCAGAATGTCGACCAGTTGCGGCAGCTTACGCTCGCGGATGATCTCGGCGACCTTCTCGACGATCGACTGCTTGGTCGGCCCGTATGGGATGGAGGTAATGACCAGCTGCGTGTGCTTCTTGCCGCGCAGCTGCGTCTCCTCGGTCTTCCACTCGGCGCGCAAGCGCAAGGAGCCGGAGCCGGTCTCGTAGATCTCGCGCAGCTGGTTTTTACCGGCCTGGAGCTGGCCGCCGGTGGGAAAATCGGGTCCTTTGACGAACTTCAGGAGGTCCTTGACCTCCAGCGACGCGTCATCGATGAGGGCGACGCACGCACCCACGACCTCGCCTAGGTGATGCGGCGGAATTGAGGTCGCCATGCCGACCGCGATGCCCTGCGCGCCGTTGACCAACAGGTGCGGAAAGCGCGCCGGCAGCATGATCGGCTCGCTCTTGGTGCCGTCGTAGCTGGGGCGCCAGTCGACGGTGCGCTGCTTGAGCTCTTCGATGAGCTCGACGGCCAAAGGGTGCAGCCGGGCCTCGGTATAGCGCATCGACGCCGCCGAATCGCCGTCGAGCGAGCCGAAATTTCCCTGGCCGTCGACCAACGGATAGCGCAGCGAAAAATCCTGCGCCATGCGCACCAGCGCGTCGTAGATCGCCATGTCGCCGTGGGGATGATAATTGCCCATCACGTCGCCGACGATCTTGGCGCACTTGCGGTAGCGCGCTTCCGGCGTCAGGCGGAGGTCGGCGTACATCGTGTACAAAATTCGCCGCTGCACCGGCTTGAGGCCGTCGCGAACGTCGGGCAGCGCGCGCGACGTGATGACCGAAAGCGCGTAGTTGAGATAGCGGCGTTGCGCCTCTTCCTGGAGCGGGATGGTCGGGATTTCGGGCATGTTTCGGGGAGGCGCTCCATTGCCGCCGTTTTGGCCGTTGCCGAAGCTGAGCTGAGTGGGAGCCACGGAATTTTCCGCGCCATACATAGCGACCGTTGCGACTCTGGTCAACTACCGACGGGATTTTGCTGGAGCGATCGGGAAGGCGAACGACCGGAACGACCGAACGGCGCAGGCTAGCTGTTGCTGTGCGAGTGCTTGTGCTTGTGCGCGGCGACGTGCGGGTGGCCCATGTCGCTCGATCCCGGCGGGCTGTAGTCGGTCCAACGAAACGACGGCTCGGGGCGAATGTCGACGTGAATGAAGCCGGCGCGCGGATAGATGCCGAGGCCCATACCGCCGGCGTCGAGGGAGGCGACAAACGCGTGCAGCTCTTTGTCGCTCACGCCCGGAATGCGGATGTCGGACGCGGAGCCGTGAAAATGAAACGACGTCGTGCGCTCCTGATTGCGGAAGCCCGAGACCAGCTCGATGCGCTTTTCAAAGTGGTCGTAGATCCGCGACAACATTTCGAATAGGTGCGGATTGATGCTCTTTTCGGTGTCGGTCCGCTTGCAGCGCCACAGGTGATTGAGCTGGTCGAGCGCCTCGTCGTCGTAGGTGCCGTCATGCTTGAACAGCGAGACGTCGAGATCTTCGTTGAAGTTGACCGCGTGCAGCAAGATCTTGCCCGAGGGGCGCGGCAGCGGTGCATCGCGCAGCTCGCTCTGACTAGCCAGCCGGCCGGAAAAAACCGGGCCTTTGGCTTTGGCATGGCGCCGTTTGGGGTGATGAACCGGGCTCGTCGAGCCCAGGTCGGGTGCGTCGGCGTGGGCCAGCGGGCTCGCGGCGAGCAGCGTGACAGCGGCAATTGTGAGATAGCTTCGCAACGTCCTGGGCCTCCAACTCACTGGAAAGTCAATTGACGCAAGAAGGCACGTTAGCCAAACCGTACCGTGTACAGACCCTATCGGTCAAGTCTGCGTTGGCTGAAGTCGCTCTCTTTCGCCCCAGCGGGGCAGTTTTGACCTCGAGGGTCAAAACGCGCGCGTTGACGCGGCCAGGCGTGGGGGCTAAAAAGTCCGGCATGACCCAGCCGCCGTCACCTTGGCCTCCGACGCATCCGCTCCGTTCCCCGTGGCGCGCGTCCATCGACCCCGCGCTCCTCCAGACCGATCCGGAGATCGCCGAGCTGATCGCGCACGAGGAGCTGCGTCAGGCCGAGAAGATCCGGCTGATTCCGTCGGAGAATTACACCTCCGCCGCGGTGCTCGCCGCGGCCGGCTCAGTGCTGCAGAACAAGTACTCCGAAGGCTACGCTGCCAAGCGCTACTACGAAGGGCAGCAGAATGTCGACGGCATCGAGACGCTCGCCGTCGAGCGCGCCAAGGCGCTCTTCAAGGTGGACCACGTCAATGTGCAGCCGTACTCCGGCTCGCCGGCCAACCTCGCGGTCTATTTGGCATTCTGTAAGCCCGGCGACACCATCTTGGGGATGGGGCTGCCGGCGGGCGGCCATCTGACGCACGGCTGGAGTGTGTCGATCTCGGGCAAATTTTTCCGCGCTATTTCCTACGGCGTGCGCAAAGACACCGGGCGCATCGACCTCGACGAGGTCCGGGAGCTGGCGCAAAAAGAGCGGCCGCGCATTCTGTGGTGCGGCGGGACGGCCGTGCCGCGGACCATCGATTTCGCTGGATTTGCGGCGATCGCCAAGGAGGTTGGCGCGATCTTGGTCGCCGACATCGCGCACATTGCCGGGCTCATCGCCGGCGGGGCGCACCCCTCCCCCGCTGCCTTTGCCGACGTCATCTCGACGACGACGCACAAGACGCTGCGTGGCCCGCGCGGCGGCATGCTGATGACCAAGGCCGAACACGCCAGCGCCATCGACAAGGCGGTGTTCCCCGGGCTCCAGGGCGGACCGCACAATCAAACGACGGCCGGCATTGCCGTCGCGCTCAAAGAGGCCTCGACCGAGGCGTTCAGTGTCTATGCACATCAGATCGTGACCAATGCCAAGGCGTTGGCCGCGGCGCTTCTCGAGCGCGGCTACGACCTGGTCTCAGGGGGTACGGACAATCATCTGATGCTCGTCGACCTGACCAAAAAGGGCGTGCCCGGCAAAAAAGCCGCGCGCGCCCTCGACCGCGCCGGTCTGGTGCTCAACTACAACACGGTGCCGTTCGACCCGCGCAAACCGTTCGATCCATCGGGCGTGCGGCTGGGAACACCGGCCGTCACCAGCCGAGGCATGGGCATCCCCGAAATGAAGCAGATCGCCGACTGGTTCGATCGCGCCGTTTCGGCGCCCGAGGACGAGGCCGCTCTGGCGGCGATCTTCGGCGAAGTGCGCGAGGTGACCGCGCGCTTCGAGGCACCGGGACTGGCGCACCGAGCGAAGATCGAATAGCGCGTGGCAGCGACCATCATCGACGACGATTCGCCTGCGGCCGAGCCTGACGACGAGGTCGAGGACGACGGCCCGGGGACCGCTCTTGCCGTGCGCGACGCGTCCGCGCTCGTGGCGTCAGGCCCGCGTCCACTACCGCCGCTGGTGTTGGCGCGCTCGTTGGAGAGCGCCAAGCCGGGCACGCTGGTGTACATCGACCGTCAGGGGCAGGTGCGCTCGCCCCGCCGCTATCGACTGCTCGAAGCGATCTCGTATGGCGCGGTTTCGGGATTGGTCGCCTCGACGACCGCGATCTACGGCGCGCTGCTCGGGCTGCCGGGCGTGCTCTTCGGCTTGGGGCTCGGGCTGTGGTTTGGCCTGGCGGTGCGCCGCCGGATCCTCCTCGGTCGGGCCAGCCTGCTCATCACCCACGAGCGATTCGACGAAGCCGAGGCGCTGCTCTTGAAGCTGCGGACCTCGTTTCGTGCGCCGGCCGCGGCGCGCGCGCTGGCCGAGCAGAACCTGGGCGCGATCGCCGCACGGCGCGGTGATTTCGCAGGCGCGCTCGAGCGTCAGCGCGCGGCGCTCAAGCTGTACGCGCGCGGCGGTCTCTGGGGAGGTGGCGGAGTTGGTGGTGGCAAAAACAAAGCTCCGCGCTCTGCCATGGCGGCCCTGGCCGGGCTGTCGGAGATCATGACGCTGGTCAATCTGGACCGCACCGGCGAAGCGCAGGCGCGCCTCGATCAGCTGCGCCCGGCGGTGCCGTCGGGAAACTATCTTCAGCTGCAGCTCTGGACCACCGAGCTGTACGTCGCGTTTAGCCAGGGCCAGCACGCGTTCGACGACGACGCTCTGCATCTTCGCGCGCGCACCGCGCTGCAGGTCACGGCCGCCTCGGCTCTCCTCGGCCTGTTGGCCTGGGCGCACGCGCGGGCCGGCGATCCCGACCAGGCGCTGCACCTTTTGTCCGAAGCGCTCGACCGCCGTTCGGGCCAGCTCATCGACCGCTTGATGCCCAAGCTGCACCGCTGGATGGAGGCCGAAGCAATCCAGCACGGCCTGGCGATCGCGCGCGAACCCGCCGACGCGGACGACGAGTAATCGCCGCGACCGTAAAACGCGGGCAACGCTCATGGCGCTCGGGCGTCCAACTTCGGAACCTGGCCAACACCCACCTCGGCGCCGTAACGCCGCTTGACACCCTCGCGCGTCGCGCGGTACACGAGCCCGCGCTTTTCCGTCGGAGATCTGATGTCCCCTGGCCCTCGTCGCCTCGCAGTCTTGCCCATTCTTATCGCCGCCATTGGCCTGTGGAGCGCACCTGCACACGCCGAAATCATCCAGCTGCTCGACAACACGCAGGTCGTCGGCAAGCTCGTCCATTTTTACGATGGCGTCTTCGAGGTCGAGACCTCGGCCGGCGAAAAGCTGCAGCTCCCGACCGGCAAGATCAAGTCGATCACCTTCAAGCTACCGCCGCCCCGCGCCGAGCTGTCATCGCCGGAAAAGACCTTTGCGCGCTACAAAGACGCGCTGGTCAAGAACGACATGAACCGGGTGATCGACTGCTACGCGCTGATGTACCAGGGCATGCTCGCCTCCCAACTCGGCCAGGCCGGCGACGAGCTCAAGACGATGCAAAAAGAGGCGGAGCACACCAAGTTTGACATCAAAGGGCAGAAGATCAGTGGACCCAACGCGGTTCTCAAAGTGCAACGCACCCGAGGCGATGACGTCGAGACCGCCGAGGTGCGCTTGGTGCTGGAGAACGGCGAGTGGAAGATGACGCCGTAAGGCGCCCGGCTCCGAAAAACCATCCCCGGCCCGTGTCCGCTCGCCTGCACAGTCGCTGTCACTCCCCTGTCCCTAGCGCGCTTTGTGGCGTGCTTTGGGGTGTGATCTTTGCCGTGCTCTTGGCGGCCGGCACCGCGCACGCGCTACCGTGCACCCGAGATGCACAGTGTCCACGCGACGCACGCACCGGTGAGGCGCAGGTCTGCGACGAGACCCACTGCACGGTGGCGCATCCACGCGCCATCCCGCCGTTCACCTTTTACGCGCCCGGGCAAGATGGCTATCGCTACCTGCCGCTCCTCCTGTACTTCCGCGGCTCCTCGAGCACCAGTCGGAGCGCAATCCAGTTTCCGTTTTATTTCCGCTACGACGTGCGCAGCGACAAGCCGCCGTTGCGCTCGCAGACGACCGTGCTGCCGTTCTTGCTCTTTTCGACGACGACCACCACCGCGTACCACAACTGGCGCGTCTGGCCGCTCGTCTATCACGACGTCTTCACCGTCCCCAACAAGGACGAAGGCGCATCGACGACGGTGGTGCCATTCGTCTACTGGGCCAACCGCAATTCGAAGCAATGGCTGATTCTGCCGCCGCTGTTGTCGGGCGGCTTTTCCGATCCCAAGCACGAGACGACGCAGCTCACGCTGGCCCTGTTGGGTTACTACAAGCGCGAGAAGGACGACATCTGGCGCGTCCTGTTTCCGCTCTACTTCGATCACCAGACCAAGGACACGCGGCGCGTCCTGGCACCGTTCTTTTACTACCGGCGGACGCCCGAATACCGCACGACGGTGCTCTTTCCGCTGCTCTACAACGTGCGCGACAAGCTGCACACGCACACGACGCTGCTGCCGTTTTTCGACTACGACGCGACGAGCGACGGAAAACAATCGCACCTATTGACGCTGCTCGGCGGTTTTTCCCGGGACGCGACCGGCATGTCGCAGTGGTACGTCACGGCGCCGCCCATCTATCATTATCGCGATCCGGTGCGGACGGTCAGCGTGGTCGCGCCGCTGTACGCGCACTGGACCGCCAAGCAGGATCGCTCGAGCGGCTTTTTCATCTTGCCGTTCCTGCGTCAGGCGACGCCGCGCGGCTCGGTCAACACCATCGCCGGCCTGTTCTGGCACCTGACGGACACCGCGTCGGGCGGCGCGACGACGTTCCTGTTTCCCGTCGCTGGCTTCCACCATCACCCGGGCGCGGCGGGCGGCTTCGTGGGCCCCGTGTACGGTTGGGGCTCGCACAACACCGGCAGCTGGGGC
>JBBQIO010000055.1:0-10879 GCA_038325015.1 Polyangia bacterium | reverse complement strand
CGTCGGCAAAGGGATGAGCACCGAGGGCATGCCGATGAGGGTCAGCTCAGCGAGCGTCGATGCGCCTGCCCGCGCGAGGACCAGATCGGCGCGGCCGTACGCACGCGCCATGTCGTCGATGAACGCGGTCACCTCGACGTTGGGAGCGTCGGAGTATTTTTCCAGCATCGCACCCAGATCGGCGGTGCCCGTCTGATGCGTGAGCGAAACCCCGTTGGGCAGTCGCGCCGACAGCCGCCCGAAGGCGGCAGCGACCAGCTCGTTGACCGCGTGCGCGCCCTGCGAGCCGCCGACCACCAGCAGATGGGGCATCGATCGATCGGTGGTTGTCGCTTGCGCTCGGTCGAGCGTCGTTCGAACTTTTTTTCGCACTGGATTTCCCACGAGCTGCCACTTCTTACGCGGGAAGTAGGCTGCAGCTCCCTCAAAGGCGCCGAAGACTGTGCGGACGACGCGTCCGAGCACCCGATTGGTCAAGCCCGGCATCGAGTTTTGCTCCAAGATCGCCGTCGGGATGCTGGCCAGCGCGGCAGCCAAAACGAACGGCCCCGACGCATAGCCCCCGACGCCGAGCACCACGTCCGGGCGCCGCCGACGAATCAGCGCGCGCGATTGCAACAACGCCGACGGCACGCGCTGTAAGCCACGTAGGGTGCCGACGACCCCTTTGCCTTTGAGGGCGGCGATGTCGATGAAGTCCAGCTCGAAGCCGGCCTCGGGTACGGCACGCGCCTCGATGCCCTGGCTGGTGCCCACGAACCGGAGCTCGTGGCCGCGCGCGAGTAGCTCTTCGGCGACCGCCAGCCCAGGGTACAGATGCCCGCCGGTGCCGCCGCCGGCGACGACGATGTACACGCTCAGGCCTCGACGATCACGCGTCGGCCACCGCCGCGCAGCTTTCGGTTGCCGCGTCCGCCGAACAGCGGGGTCGGCGCCTGCCGTTCGACCGCGGCGACGGGCTCGGGCGCCGCGCGCGAGATGTTCAAGAGGATTCCCATGGCGAACAGGTCGACGACCAGCGTCGAGCCGCCGAACGAGATGAAGGGCAGCGGCAGGCCCGTGGTTGGCAGCGCACCGAGGACGACGCCGATGTTGACCATCGCCTGCAGGCCAAACAGCGCGGTGATGCCGAACGCCAGATAGCAGCCAAACGCGTCGCGAGCGCGCAAGGCGGCGCGGCTGCCGCGCCAAAGTAAAACTAGAAATAGACTACAAATCGACAAAAAACCGATTAAACCGAGCTCTTCGCCAATGATCGCCATGATGTAGTCGGTGTGCGCTTCGGGCAAGAAGAACAGCTTTTGTTTGCCGTCGCCCAGGCCGAGCCCGCGGATGCCGCCGGAGCCAATCGAGATCAGCGACTCGGTGATCTGGAAGCCGACATCGTGGCGGTAGGGCCACGGGTCCAAGAAGGCCAACATACGGCGCAGACGAAACGGCGTGCCGACGACCGCCTGATAGAGCACCGGCGAAGCCGACAGGAGGCCGAGCACGATGTAGCTGATCTTGGCGCCGGCCACCATCAAGAGGAGCAGCGTCGCCCCGCCGAGAATCAGCGCCGTTCCCAGGTTCGGCTGCTTGAGCAGCAGCGCCATCATCAGGCCGCACACCAGCATGTGCGGCACGAAGCCGACCGAGAACGACTTGACCTTCTCGGCTTTGCTGGCGAGGGACTGCGCCAGCCATACGACAAGCGCCACCTTGGCCAGCTCGGCCGGCTGAAATGAAACGCCGCCGAAGTGGAACCAGCGCCGTGCGCCGTTGATGCGCGCCCCGACCACGAGCACCGCGCCGAGAAGGCCGATCGCAGTGATCAGGAGCGGGTAGGTCCAGCGACGATAAATCGAGAAATCGGTGCGCGCCGCGACAGCCATCGTGGTGAGGCCGAGCGCGGCCCACAACAGGTCGCGACGCAAGAAGTAGGTGGCGGCGCCAAACTTTTGACCGGCATAGACCGCGGATGCCGAATAGACCATCACGATGCCGATGCTGACCAGCGTCAGCACGGTGCCCAAGAGAACGACGTCGCACGCGGGAGGCGCTACGACTTTGGGCACCGGCGTCGAGATCGCCGGCTTGAGCGGCGCGGTTGCGGGGATGGCCGCCTCGGCTTCAGCCGGCGCGGAGATCGTGCGAATCGCGGCAGTCATCTCGCAGCGCTCGGTCAGAGCGCGATCGACCTCGGCCGTCGCGACCGGGGCCGCATCCTCAGTTTCCAGGCTCATGTCGGCAGCTCCTCGACGGTGGCGGCGAATATTTCGCCGCGCTGCTCATAGTTGTCGAACATGTCGAACGACGAGCAGGCCGGCGAGAGCAGCACCGCGTCGCCAACGTGGGCCAACTCGGTGGCACGCCCGATCGCGTCGGCCATCGACGTGGCGCGGACCACCGGTGCAGTCAGACTGCGCAGTGACTCGGCGATGCGATCCGCCGCTTCGCCAATGAGCACGATCCCGCGACACGTATTGTGCTGCAGTGCAAGAAGGAGTGGCTCATAGGAGCCGCCCTTGTCACGTCCGCCGGCGATCAGCACGAGCGGCGACGGAAAGCCATCGAGCCCCGCGACGACCGAGTCGACATTGGTCGCCTTGGAATCGTTGTAGTAGCGGATGCCGCGCTTTTCACCGACCAGCTGCATGCGGTGGGGAAGTGGCTTGAAGGCCTGCAAACCGGCCAGCGCCTGCGTCGGCGAGCACAGCATCGGGCCGCGCAGCAGCAAGAGCGCGGCCAGCGCATTGGCCGCGTTGTGACGGCCGACAAACTGCATGCCGTCGAGCGGGTAGGACTCGACACCGCCCACGACATCGATCTGCAGCTTGCCTTTCCACAGGCGCCCATTGCTCGCCTCGGTCTCGCTCTTCATCGACCACTCGAGCAAGCGCGGACCGTCTTTTTTGTGCGGTGCAGCAAGTGGCGCGGCGCGCGTCGCGAAAAAGTCGTCGTCGGCGTTGACCACCAGCACGTCGCCGGTGGTCATGCGCTGCGCGATGCGTAGCTTGGCCTCGCCATAGGCTTGGACCGACGGATAGCGGTCCAGATGATCGGGCGTCAAATTCAGTAGCGCCGCGGCGCGCGGGTGAAGGGTCTCGGCGGTCTCCAGCTGGTAGCTCGACAGCTCGACCACGCACAGGCCGCCCTCGGCGGTCTCCGGTCCCTCTTTGGCCACCGCCGAGATGAGCGGTGTGCCCAGGTTGCCGCCGACGAAGGTCGGTCGGCCGCTCTTCTTGGCCATCTCGCCGGCCATTGCGGTGGTCGTCGATTTGCCGTTGGTGCCAGTGATGGCGATGATCGGCGCCCGCACGAAGCGCGCCGCTAGCTCGATCTCGCCGGTGATCGGGATCGATTTCTTTCGCGCTGCAGCAAGCGCGGGAATTTCCGGCACGCCAGGCGAGACGACGATCAGATCGGCGGCGAGGAAGGACGCTTCGTCGTGCCCGCCGAGCTCCCAGGAGATGGCCGGATTGAGCAGATCGCCGCCTGAGCCAATCTCGGAGGCGCCGCGCCGATCCGAGACGGTGACGAGCGCACCACGGCGCGAGCAGAAACGGGCGACCGCCATGCCACTTTTGCCGGCACCGACGACCAAAATCCGTTTCCCTGCCAAATTTTTGTCGAAGGCCATCAACGCACCTCAACAGGGGGACGTTCCCGTCCCCCCTCTTCCGGCGAAGGCGTAAGAGACTTCCCCCACCGCGTTTCTCGCGAATTTTCCGAGGCCATCAACGCACCTTGAGTGTCGCCAGCGCCACCAGCGCCAGCATGAACGAGATGATCCAGAAGCGGACGATGACCTTGGGCTCGGCCCAGCCCATCAGCTCGAAGTGATGGTGAATCGGCGCCATCTTGAAGATCCGCTTTTTGCGCAGCTTGAACGACGCGACCTGCAGCATGACGCTGACGGCCTCCATCACGAAGATCCCGCCGAGGATGACCAGCGTGAATTCGTTCTTGGTCAAGACGCCGAGCATGCCGAGCGCGCCGCCCAGAGCGAGCGAGCCGACATCGCCCATGAAAACCTGCGCTGGGTAGGTGTTGAACCACAAAAAGCCGACGCCGGCGCCGGCCAGTGAAGCGCAAAAAACAGCTAGCTCACCAGATCCCGCTAAGAATGGGATTTTAAGGTATTCTGCAATATTGAACCCTTTGATGACGGCCCCCGCGCCATACGACAGGATCAAGAACGCGCCGGCGCTGATGATCACCGGGCCGATCGCCAGACCGTCGAGCCCGTCGGTGAGATTGACGGCGTTCGAGGCGCCGACGATCACCAGCACGCCGAGCGCAATGTAGATGGCCAGCGGCAAGACCAGCGGCTGTTTGTAGAAGTCGAGCAGCGGTAGGGCGACATGCAGCCGCACGGCCGGGTCGTACAGGTCGGAGCAAAAGATGTAGTAGACCGCCGCGCCGGCGATGACGAACTGCCAGGCGATCTTGATCTTGCCGGAGAGACCCTTTTTCGAGCGCGTCAGCTTGAGGTAATCGTCGACGAAGCCGATCACGCCATAAGCGATGGTCACGCCGAGTGTGAGCCACACGAAGCGGTTGGTCAGGTCGCACCACAAGAGCGTCGGCACCGCGAGCGTGAACAAGATGAGCGAGCCGCCCATGGTCGGCGTGCCGGCCTTTTTCTTGTGGGTCTGTGGGCCGTCGGTGCGGATCTGCTCGCCGATCTGCCGTCGCTTGAGCCGCTCGATGAACCACGGGCCGATGGTGAACGACAGCGCGAGCGCGGTCAGCGTCGCCAGCAGACTGCGCGTCGAGACGTAGCGCAGAATGTTGAGCCCGTGCAGGCCGGCATGCAGATGGAGCGGGTAGAGCAGGTGGTACAGCATCAGCGGGCTCCCAGGCGCGCGGCGAGCGCGTCGATGATTCTCTCGAGTCGCATGCCACGCGAGCCCTTGATCAAGATGACGTCACCGGCGGCGGTACACGCGGCAAGACGTTCGACAGCGGCCTCGGGCGTCTCGGCTCGAAACACATGATCTGGGCCAAGCCCGGCCTCGGCGGCGTCGGCGATGCGGCCGCCCAGCGGACCCAGGGTGATGAGCTCGTCGAGCGAGCGGGCGGCGTCGCGGCCGATCTCGTCGTGCAAAAGGGGCGCATCGGGGCCGAGCTCGAGCATGTCGGCGAGCACCGCGGTCCGTGTGTGGCCGGGCGCGGACACACTCTGCAGCGTGTCGAGCGCGGCGCGCATCGACGCGGGGCTGGCGTTGTAACAGTCGTCGAGCACAACGCGATCGCCCACTGCAACCAGCTGGGCGCGGTGCTTGGCCGGCTGGACCACGGCCAGACCGCGCGCGATGGCCGACGGCGGGATGTGCAGTGCCAATGCGACTGTGGCTGCCGCGGCCGCGTTATGCGCATTGTGCCGTCCGACTAAAGGCAGCGTGAGCGCCAGGGGGCAATCGAGCAGCCTCGACGAAACGCGCAGCCGCAGCCCGTGCGGGCCGACCTGGACGTCGTCGTACACGACATCCGCGTTGCGTTCGCCAAAGGTGATTTTTGGTTCGGCGTCGACCAGATAGGGACACAAAAGCGGCTCGGACGCCGGCGCGACCGCGATCGCACGCTTGCCCTTTTTGGACCTTGGCCCGCCCCAAATTTCGGCCTCCGCCTGCGCCACATGCTCCAGCGTCCCGAGCTCTTCGAGATGCTCGGCGGCGATGCTGACGACGATGGCGACGTCGGGGAGCACCAGCTCGGTGAGGTAGGCGAGCTCGCCGAGCGCGCTCATCCCCATCTCGACCACCGCGAAGCGATGCGCGTCATCGAGCGCCAAGAGGGTCAGCGGCACGCCGAGATGGTTGTTGAGATTGCCCTCGGTCTTGGCCACCGCGTCGCAGCCGGCGTGCGCTACCAAGATCGCAGCGATCATCTCTTTAGTGGTGGTCTTGCCGTTCGACCCGGCGACCCCGACGACTTGCAGCGGCAAACTCTTCCGATGCGCCGCGGCTAGCCGGCCGAGCGCCTGCACGGTGTCGTCGACCTCAATCAGCGTCAGACCCTCGCCGCCGACAATCGAGGGTGCTCTGCCGCGCGCGATCACCGCCCCGGTAGCTCCGTGCGCCTTGGCCTGCGCGACGAAGTCGTGCCCGTCGAAGCGCTCACCAGCAATCGCGAAGTAGAGAGCGTCCGCGGCTTTGCGACCGTCGATGGCCACGCCCCGGAACGCGTCGGCCTGCCGCGCGATCGCAGTGCCGCCCATCGCGGCGACGACGAAGTCGAGCGTGAGCGTGGGCTTACGCGTCATGCGTTCGTCCGCGCCAGCACGCGTGCTGCCTCTTCGCGGTCGTCGAAATAGTGCTTGGTCGTGCCGACGATCTGATAGTCCTCATGCCCCTTGCCGGCGATGATCACCACGTCGCCGGGCTCAGCGGCCGAAAGCGCCAGGTCGATCGCGCGTCGCCGGTCGACTTCGACGAAGTGACCGTGATCGGCTTCGGAGAGGAGCTCGACCGGCAACAACGGCGAGGCTTTCGGATCGATGCCCTCGACGATCATTTCGAC
This sequence comes from Polyangia bacterium, assembly GCA_038325015.1. Classification (GTDB taxonomy): domain Bacteria; phylum Myxococcota_A; class Polyangia; order Palsa-1104; family Palsa-1104; genus JBBQIO01. Next base: position 4,372 of record JBBQIO010000055.1, on the reverse strand, counting down.
GATCGAGCGCGGCTCCTCGGTACGCGGATTGTCCGACGTGACGATCGCGATGTCGGCATATCGCGTCGCTGCTGCACCCATCTTGGGCCGCTTGGTGCGATCGCGATCGCCGCCGCACCCGAAGACCACGAACAGCCGCCCGGTCACCACCGGACGCGCTGCTTCGAGGACGCGCTCGAGCGCGTCGGGCGTGTGGGCGTAGTCGACGAACACACCGATGCCGCTTTCGCCGGATGGCACGCGCTCCATGCGACCGGGCACGCCTGCCACCGCCGACAGCGCCGCGCCGATTTTTTCGGCGTCCAGCTCGAGCGCGACGCCGATGCCGACGGCGACGACGAGATTCTCGAGGTTGAAGGCGCCGATCAACGGTGATCGCAAATGCACAACCCCGACCGGAGTAGCGATCTCAGCGTCGATGCCGCGCACGTCGAACGAGACCTTTTTTACCGACACGTCGAGCCGACCGCGGCCGGTCAACCGCCCCCAATCTCCAACGCCGACCCGCAGCACGCGCCCGCGCGCCTCTTCGACCATGTAGCGGCCCGCCGGACGTTCGCCCTCGACCCCGTGGGTGAGGACGACGGCGGTCCCGCTCTCGGGCTTGAGATGCTCGGAAAAGAGCCGCGCCTTGGCCTCGCAATAGGCGGTCATCGTGCCGTGAAAATCGAGATGGTCTTGGGTCAGATTGGTGAATGCTGCAACGCGAAAAAATAGGCTCTCGAGTCGGTCCAGAGCCAGGGCATGCGAGGAGCACTCCATCGCGACGTGCGTGCAACCAGCCCGTGCCATGCGTGCAAGGGCGCTGTGCAGCGACAGCGGGTCCGGCGTCGTGAAGGGCGCCGGCTCGACGCGTCCGGCGTAGCGATATTCGACGGTGCCGATGACGCCCGGCATGCCGCCCGCCGCCTTGATCAGCGCCTCGGCCAGATAGCTGGTGGTCGTTTTGCCGTTGGTTCCGGTGATTCCGATGAGCCCCAAATGATCGCCGGGCCGCCCATAGCGATTGGCCGCCACCTGACCGAGCGCGCGCCGTGTCGATGCCACGACGACGCGCACACCATCGAACGTCGCTCCCTCTTGATCGACAATCGCCGCGACCGCGCCTCGTTCCCGTGCGCTTTGCAAACAGCGATGTCCGTCGACGGTCTGGCCGCGCACCGCGACGAACAGGTCGCCCGGCTGGACGGCGCGCGAATCGTCGCGCACCTCGGCGATCGGCAGGTCGAGCGAGCCTCCGTCGACGCCGAGCGGGGTCACTCGTTCAAGCAGATTCAACAGCGAAATGGAGCCGGGCGCAGTCATGAGCTCACGACGATGGCGATGAAAATTGTACGCGGCAGGGGGCGCCATTCTGCCCGGGGCCGGGTCCCGGCGACTGTGCCACGCCAAGGCCGCTGCCAACGATCTCCAAGCGCACGCCGGCATGATCGGCTGCGACCAGCGCCTCGCTCACGCTCAGCCCGGTGAAGTCCGGCACCTCGACCGTCGCTTCCTCGCCGTCGCTTTCGTCGTTGGGGTCCGACGCGCGGCTGCCGTCGATCGGCGCGCTGCTCGGCGCGTCCTTGTCGGTGTTGGCCGTCAGCGCATCCGCCCTTTTTCCCGCCACGGCCTTGGCGACTGCAGGCGGCGACACCGACGCCACCGCGAGATCGGGCGGCACATTGAGCGAGCGCAGCGCATCGCGCATCACCTCGGCGAAAATCGGTCCGGCCACCATCGACCCGTAGTGCGTGCCCTGCGGCTCGTCGACCATGACGAACAGCGCCATGCGCGGATGCACCGCCGGCGCAAAGCCGGCAAACGACGATGCCCACTTGTCCGTCGAGTAGCGGCGCGTGACCGGATCGACCTTCTGCGCAGTGCCGGTCTTGCCGGCGAAGCTGTAGCCCGGCACGACCAGCTTCTCTGCAGTGCCGCCCTTTTGGGTGACCGCAAGCAGCATCGTGCGCATCGTCTGGGCCATCTCTTCGTCGAGGATACGGTGCGCTTCGGGCGTTGGCTCCCAGGTCACGTGCCCTTCGGCGTCGAGCACGCGCGCAACGACGTGCGGCTGATGCCAAATGCCGTTGTCGGCCAATGACGCGTACGCCGCCGCGAGCTGTAGCGGCGTCGCGGTCAGACCCTGACCGAACGACATCGTCGCCGTCTCGACCGGGCCCATGCGCGCCGCCTTGCGAATCTGTCCGGCGCGCTCGCCCGGCAGGTCGATGCCCGTCGGTCGGCCGAAGCCGAAGCGCAACAGCATGTCGTGCAGCCGGTCGCGCCCCTGACGCGCGGCGATTTTCGCGGTGCAGATGTTCGACGACTTGGCCAAGACCTCGACCGTGGTCGCGTCGCCGATCCGTTCGGCATCATGAATCACGGCGGGGCCGACCTGGAAGCGGCCGTTCTCGCAGAACCAATGATCGGTCGTGCGCACGACTCCGGCCACGAGCGCGCCAGCGATGGAAAACGTTTTCATCGTCGAGCCGGGCTCGAACGGGTCGGTCACCGCGCGATTGCGCGCGCCCTTTTGGCCGGCCTCGGGATCATTCGGATCCACCGACGGCACCGCCGCCATGGCCAGGACCTCGCCGTTGCGCGGATCGAGCGCCACGGCGACGCCGGCTTTTGCATGATGCGCGGCCACGCCCGCGACCAGCGCCTGCTCCAGGCGAAACTGAATGTAAAGATCGATGGTCGTGACCACGTCGTGACCGCGCTGCGGCGTCGCGTCGGCAATCCCCGAAGTCAGCACGTCGCGGCCGAGCGCGTCGCGCAGGCCCGGCACCGCCGCGCGCGCGCCGCGGAGCCAGTGGTCGTAGCTCAGCTCCAGCCCCTCTTGTCCGCTCGAATCGAGCCCGGCCCAGCCGAGAATCAGTCCGGCCAGGCCGCGGTTCGGGTAGTAGCGGCGCGGCTCTTTGGTCAAAGTGATCCCCGACAGCCCGAGCGCGCGAACGTGACGCGCTTCATCGGCCGGTATGCGTCGCTTGAGCCAGGTGAAAAAGCGCGTCGAGTGGAGCCGCTCGGCGACTTCACGACGGTCCATGTGGAGCGCCTCGGCCAGCGCGGTCGCCGCATCGGGTTGCTCGGAGACGACGCGCGGATTGGCGGCCACCGAGTCGATCTCGACCGATGCCGCGAGCTCGACGCCGGAGCGGTCCAGAATGCGCCCGCGATGCGCCGGCAGCTCGACGTCGCGCAGATACTGCTCCTCGGCCATCGTGCGCAGCTTGACCGACTGCTGCACCTGCAACTGATAGGCGTGATAGCCGAGCCAGCCGAACAGCACGGCCACCAGCGCCGACGCGATGCCGATGCGCACCCGTAGCCAACGATCCGGCGCCCAAGCCCCTGGCGGTCGCAACGTCATCGGCCCTCCGACGCCATCGACAGGGCGTGAACATGCGCCGCCGGCGGTGGTCCCATGTGAAGCGAGACGCGCGCCACGCGCTCGATGGTCGGCAGATCCATCCGCGTGCGCAGCTCCAGGCTCAGCCGCTGGCGCGCCTCGGCCAGCTCGTGCGCCCGCTTCGTCTCACGTGATAAGTCGTAGCCGACCGCGATGATCTGCAGATGCACCCACACGTGGAGCAACGCGACGCTGACCAAAATTGCGCTGGCGAAGATCAGCCACCGATAGCTCTTCATCCGGCCACGCGCTCCGCCGCCCGCAGCCGAGCCGAACGCGCACGCGGGTTTTGCGCCAGCTCGGCATCGCCCGCCACCACCGGCTTGCGCGTCAGTATCCGGAAGATCGGCTCGGGCGGCACGCCCATCGCCGCCGCCAGGTCCGGTGGCACGCCCGGATGGCGGGCCAGATCGCGGAAGCGATTTTTGACCAGCGCATCTTCCAGCGAATGAAACGCGATAATGACCACGCGCCCGCCTCGACGAAGCATCGGCGGCAGCGCGGCCAGGAATCGCTCAAGCTGACCGAGCTCGTCGTTGACGGCGATGCGCAGCGCCTGAAAGGTGCGTGTCGCCGGGTCCTTGGAGCGCTCGTGGGTGGGTACGGCTCGCGCGATCAGCGCCGCCAGCTCGATGGTCGTGTGCAGCTTGTTCTCGGCCAGCGCCTCTTTGATGTGGCGCGCGATCCGTCCGGCATAGCGCTCGTCGCCAAACGCGCGCAGGAGGTGGGCAAGCTCGTCCATCTCTAGGCGCGCGATCAGCTCGTGGGCGGTCTCGCCGTCGCCCGACGGGTCCATCCGCATGTCGAGCGGTCCAGGGCGCTGAAACGAAAAGCCGCGGTCCGCCTGGTCGAGCTGGGGTGAGGAGACCCCAACATCGATGACGAAGCCGTCGACGAAAGCGACTTCGAGTCGCGCAAGTATATGTGATGCCTCGTAAAAAGTCCCATGGACGAGGGTCACGCGATCGCCAAAACGGC